>NZ_JAXIOM010000026.1:0-48292 GCF_049311025.1 Arthrobacter sp. 3Tela_A | reverse complement strand
GGGTGGGACCGTTGGGATCGCCGGGGGACACGTTGAAGCTGGGGGCGTTGGGGTAGAGCAGCGCCTGGTTTGCGATCTCGCCGGCTGCGGTGACCTCGGCCGTGAGGATCACCTGGACCTCGGACGTGTGGTTCGCGGCAAGTACCGTGCGGCCGGCGGCGGTGAATTCCACGGTCACCTGGTTGGTGGCCGTGTTGTGCGCCACCGTGTAATGCGTTCCCTCGGTGATGGCGGTTCCGTTGGTCAGGCTGACGTGCGCCCGGACGTACTGCAGCTTGGAGTCCAGTGCATCAACGATCTTGTAGCCGTCAATGACGGTCTCGTTGGGGATGTCGCCCGTGATGGTGAAATCGACCTCGTCCCCAACCTTGGTGTCCGCGTTGTCAGTCACTGTCTTGGACAGTGTGGACACGGAGTTCTTCGGGTACACATGCACGTCGTAAAGCCAGCCGTCCCGCTGGTTGGGGTCCGTCAGCGGAACGGTGACCAGGAACGGGGCAGCGGGGGTGACGCCCGCCGGGTAGGACGTCTCCGTGACCAGGTACAGGCCCAGGTCCAGGTTGTCGAAGAAGGCAGAGCCGGTGCCGTCCGTCACGGCAGCCACGGGCGCACCGAGCGTGTAGGAGGCAGCAGTGATGGACCCGGCCGGGTTGGCCGGGTCGAAGACCTTGCTGACGTCTTCGGCCGCCTGCCAGCCGGCGTTCGAGGCCAGGTTCACCGGGTTCACCTGCTCAATCGTGAACTCCACGCCAGCCAGCGGCGTGAGGCTGTCCAGCCCGCTGGTCACTTCGGTTCCGTTGCCGGGCAGCCCGGTGGCGGTGTCCGGCTTGTGGAACTTGTGGACTGTCAGCGAACCCTGCTGTGTGGCGTCCACGACGGGTGATGCATGAGCCGGTGCCGAGACGCCGAGCAGGGCTGTCAGCACGCCGGCGGTCAACGCCGCAGCGCTGCGCCAGCGGAGTCCCCTCTGCTTTGTTTCCAAGGTAATGCTCCTCATGTTGGGTGCCCTCACGGATGGGAGAGGCGGGTGGATTGTTGGACTAGGTGTTCTGCCGGCGGCGCGGCAGGAACCGCGGCAGGAACCGCGGCAGGAAAAGGGACAGGGCTGCTGCTGCCAGCAGCAGGCCACCCGCGATCAGGAAGGACACCGTTCCGCGTCCGCCTGAGTCGGGCAGTTCCAGGGCAGGGACGTCCCGAACCGTGATCTGGTAGCTGCCTGTTCCCGGATCCAACGCTGCGGAGGCAACACCGTTGCCGGCACCGCTGAGAATTGCCACGGTGCCGTCCGCTGCGACGGAGAACTGCACTGGCTCGGCCAGGAGGTTGAAGCCGGCGGGTGCCCGGGTTTCCTCCAGCCAGTAGGTTCCTGCCGGGATGCTTGCGGCCCGGAAAGCACCGGTTTTTCCGGAGACTGCGCTCAGCTGGCTCCCGGGGAGTTCACGCCCCGGTTCGCCGGCGTCGTCCTGCCGGAGCGTCCAGGCGGAGCCGTCCATCGGGACCCAGCCGGCGCCGGCGGATTCACCCATCTTCTGGACCAGGAGCGCAGGATTCGTGGTGTGTGTGGTGGTGCAGACACCACACCGTACGGCGCCGTCGACGCTGCTGGTGCCGGTGACGACGTTTCGCAGTGTGGCCGCCAGAGCGTCCTCCCTGACCGTGACCGAGTAGGTGAGCTCGGCGCTGCTGCCGGCGGGCAGGGAGACTGGACCTGCGGTGAGGATCCCGTTCGCTGCTGGATCCGGAACCGGGACAGCAGCGGCACCGGCCACGGAAAAGCGCGCGGACCCGGGGACGAACACGGCGTTGTCGAGGACGTCGCTGAGGTCGTCGCTGATCACCACGCCGCTGGCCGCCCCTGCCTGGTTTTGGGCGGTGACGGTGTAGCTGATGGTGTCGCCGGGAAGGACGGTTGAGCCAGTGGCCGGCACGGCGGCCTTGGAGAGCAGCACGTCCGTTACGGGGTGGGTGGTGCACAGAGAATTCCCCGGCTGGCAGTCCGCGGGCGGCGGGTTATCCCGCCGGCCGACGGCGTTGGCCAGCAGGGCGTCGCCGAATCCGTTTTCCCGTACCTTCACCCGGTAGCTCACCTGGGCCTGGGACTTTGCTGCCAGGGTTCCGGTGAGCCGCAGGGTCTGGGCGGCCGAATCGAAGACCGCGGAGATGCCTGCCGGGACGGCGATGGAGGACTCATCGAGGACGGCGTCGTCCAGCACGGATCCCAGGTGGTCGGTAAAATCCACTGCGGCTTCGCGGTCCGCGGTGTTGGACAGCGCCAAGGTGTAGGTCACGTCGCTGCCGGGCAGCACGGCGGTGCCGCTGGCAGGATTGGCGCTCTTGGCCAGGGTTGCCTCCGGGGTGACCGGCAGCAGGTGGTCCTCCACCTCGCCGGTAGCTGCGGCACCGGTGGGGAGGGAGATTTCACCGGCATCCGCTGCGATGCGGAAACGGGATCCGACGGCGGTGGAGCCGGTTGCAGGGGCAACTCCGGTCCAGGTCAGAGTGGCCTTGCCTCCGGTGACCGTCGCCTGGGCGCGTTCGGCGGCGTCGAAAACGCCGTTGTTGTTCCAGTCGATCCAGGCTGAGACCGTTTTGCCCTCGGCCCTGCCGGCATCGACGGTGACGGAATAGTCCTGGGCACCGCTGACGATTCCCGGCGGGGCGGACTCGCCTGTGAGCTGGGCCCATCCTTCGTCCCCCATCGCGGTCTTGGAGGTTCCCAAGCCGCAGGGGCCGGTACTTTCCGCGTTCCCCGAACCGGAGGTGTCATCCCCGGCCCAGGGCGCACGGTTGTCGCGGCCCTGCAGCGGGTCGTGGTCGGGGTCGCCCGGGACGCAACCGAGGTAGGGATTGCCGAGGGCGGTGTTGAAGGCAACACCGGGGGCTCCGGGCTGGCCGGTGAAGGCCATTGGATTGGTTCCGACCGCTGTCCAGTCGGTGAGGTGGACGGCTGGTCCGTAACTGGCGGGGGCATCGCCGAAGTCCATTGGCAGCATGACGCCGACCATCACGTTCTGCATCCCGGTGGCCGTGATGTCCGCCCGGATTTGGGTGGCACCGCGGGAGACTCCGATCGGTGCAGTCCCGCGGGTGCCGCCTCCCCACTCGGTGTACCAGGGGCCCATGGTCCGTGTTCCGAAACCGCCGTTGGCTACGGATGAAGTCCACATCCCGGCTCCGGCCCGGCTGGAGTTGTCGATGTTCTGCCAAGGCGCACCGTTGGTGGTGAGGACGTTGCGCTCCTTGTCCCAGTGGCCCGCACTTTCGCCGTCGGTAACCACTACGTCCACGGCGACGGGCTGACCGCGGAATGTCGCGGAGAGATCGAGTGTGAAGGAAACGGTGCTGTTGTCATCGCTGGGGGTGATGACGCTGTACTGGGTCCCGGTGTCGTATCCGTTGTTCTTGAGCTCGGCCCACTGAGGATCCTGACTGGTGACGTGCACGGCACGGGTGCCCGAACTTCCGCTGCGGGGGCCCGCAGTGATTTGTCCGAAGGTCGCAGAGATTTCAAAGTCCTGAGCGGGTTTCTCAACGACCTTGGTTCCAGTCTTTGCCTTGAAATACGGGCGGCCGCGGAAGATACCTGAGCCATCGGTGCTCCCGGGAACGGCCTTGGACCAGTCCAGCCAGTAGATGGAACTGGTATACCGGCCGCCGCCGGACGCGGTGGCGGCATCGGCCTGGCCGGGAACTACGAGCGGCAAAGCGGCAACGCACAGGAGCACAAGGATGCCGGCGATGCCTGCGCTGAGCCGGCTGCGTATGCGGGACAAAAGGGTTCCTCGATCTCTGCTGGGAGCATGCGGATGCCGGCACATCCGGGTGGACGCACCGTGCGGAAAAGGTAGGGGATCAGGGTCCATTCAACGCGCGCGTATCGGCCGTCCCGTGCCGGGAATAGGTTGAGGAGGGGCGGTTCACCCTCTTTTTAACCCAATAACCATTGACAGCCTGCTTAGCACATGGCAACATTTGCGCACTTTTTGAGGTTGCCGTTGCCTGTACATGACGCCAAACCCGTAAGCTGGCAGGAAATGAGCACGATAATTGACCGGACCAGCCCCGTATGGGAACGGGTTTCGGCCAGCTTGGATCCGGCGGCCCGGCTGCTGGTGGTCATCGGGCCCAGGGGGTCCGGACGGCGGCGGATAGCTAGTTCCTGGCTGGAAGGCGCAGGCCAGCTGGTGGACTTCAGCGAGATGCCCCCGGGCACCACTCCGGCGGACGCCGTCCGCCGGGTGCTCACAGTGTTGGAGGGCTCAGGTCCGGCCCGGATTGCGGCGATTCTTCCCCCGGTGCCGCAGGCCTTCGAGCTGGCCCTGCGGCCAGACGCACAGCTGCTGCGCGGACCGGATCTCTTCCTGACCGTGCCCGAAGTTGAACGGCTCGCAAGGGAGCTGGGCACCGGGACGGCGCTGTCCGGAACCCGGGTGCCGGGACCGGCAGCGAAAACACCGGAGCAGCTGTGGCGGCTGACCGGCGGCTGGCTCTACGGGGTGGAGACACTCCTGAAAGATCCTGCCGCCGAGACGCAGGTGGCTAACGTCCTGGGCCGCGCCATCGCACCATGGGTCGCGTACCTTGACCCAGAGGGGCTGCTGCCTGAAGCGGCGTTCCTGCCCTTTTTTAGCGACGACATGCTGCAGGCGTTCTATGCCCAGCGGGCTGACCGGGTTCCCGGGGCCGCGCAGCTGGTGGAAGCCTGCCTCATCCACCGTTCCCCGGATGGGGACTGGATGATGCCTGAGCTGGCCCGCAGCGAGCTGCGGGCGTCCCTGCAGCGGCGCAGCCCTGACCGGGCGGAGCAGCTGGATGCGCTCGCGGTGTCAGCGCTCGCTGAGGTCAGCGAGCCGGGCGCCGCCGTCCTCGCCGCCGTCGAACGGCGGGCGTGGCGGGGTCTGTGGTCCGTGCTGGAAGAGCATTGGGTGGACATGTTCATGTCCAACCCGCGGATGCTGCGCTACGCCGCTCAAAAGATGCCTGCGCGTTTCGCCCGGAGCGACCTTTTCACGGCTGCACTCAAGATTCTGGCCGCTGCCGGCAAAGACCGCATGAACGTTCCGTTTCCCGCCGCGGCGCCGGTTTACGGGCAAGACCGGACGGCCCAGAATCTCCGCAGGCTGACGGAGCAGCAGTTCCGGCGGCCGAACGCGTTCGCAGTGACGGCGGGACTGGTGGAACTTAGCTTTCTGCGGATACAGGGACATTACGAGGAGTCCGGGCAGTGTGGAGAACGCCTGCGGCGGGTGGTTTCAGAGGTCGCTGCAGCGGAGCGGGTGCGGCCCGTTATGGCCGGGATGGCCGAACTGCACTGCGGTATCTCGCTGCATATCGCTGATCGGTTGATTGAAGCCGCGAATGCCTATGAGGCAGCCATGCACTGGGGTGCCTGCGCCGACAATGCGTTTGTGCAGGCAAATGCTGCCGCCAACCTCGCCCTTGTTCACGCGCAGGCGGGAAACACCCAGTCGGCCCGTGACTGGGCTGACCGCGCGGATACGTTCCTGCCCCGCACCAAGTGGGGAACCAAGATGGTGGGCCGGGGCGCCCAGCTGGCCCGGGTGTACATCGCCTGGCATGAACTGGACCGGGCAAAGATGGAGGCTGCGCTCAAGCTGCTGCCCCCGGAACCGGACCATGACGAGTTCTGGCCGGTCCACGCGGAGCTCCTCACACTGTGGGAGAGGTACTTCGGTTCGGCCGACGCCGGGTTGCACCGGCTCAACGACCTGCGCAGCACACGTAAGTATGCCGCCCAGTCCCCGCTGGCGGTCCGTACCCTGGGACACGCGGAGTTCGTGGCCCGTGTGTCGCTTGACCCGTTGGCAGCGCCTCGGAAAGCTGCGGATTCCCCTGAGCTGAGGAACCTGCAGGCCTACCTGGCCATCCAGACCGGCGATACCGATGCAGCACTGGCCGTTCTGCAGCGGACCCTCCCCGCTCCTGAAGGAGGCTGGCGGATCCGCTGCATTGCCCGGAACCTGCAGCTGCTGGCCAGTGTGGTCCCCGGACCGCTGGGGGCCGACGCGCTGGAAACCATCCGGACGAACTACGTGGCCGGTGGCGAGCCCATCGATGTGCTGTGGCTTTGGCAGGAGGCGCAGAACCGGGACGGGCTGCGGGAAGCGTTAGGCCTTACCGACGGGGAAATCCGCCGACTGGACACTTTTGCGGTTTCCCGCCGGGGCCGCGTCGAAGACAGAATGTCCCTGACGGACCGGGAGCTGGAGGTCCTGGCCGGACTCCGGCTGGGCAAAACCCGCATGCAGATGGCTGCCGAACGGCACGTATCCGTGAACACGGTAAAGGCGCAGACCACCTCCCTCTACCGGAAACTGGGCGTCACCACCCGCCATGAGGCCCTGCAGAAAGCAAAGCTCTGGGGATACTGATCCAGCGCTGGTTCAGCTAGTTCGTCCGGTAATGCCCCGGCCACTCATCGGCCGGGATACGGGTGATGTCCTTGACCTCACCGATGGTGCCCCACTCGTTCAGGCCAAGCCGGGAAAGCGGACGGAGCTTATCGATGCGCGGGTGGGCTTCGGCATCGAGCACGTCAGCTTGGATGGCGGCCCGGGTGATCTCGCCGTAGACCACAAAACAGTCGCCCACCGGGTGGATTTCATGCAGCTTGCATTCCAGCGCCACCGGCGAGCCGGCCACTCGGGGCGGACGCACGGTTGCGCTGGGCTCGGAGGCGATCCCGGCGGCGTCGAACTCGCTGACATCTGCAGCAAAGCCGGTGCCGGTGGCGTTGATCGCCTCAAACAGGTTCTCCGGCGCCAGGCTGATCACGAATTCACCGGTTTCGCGGATGTTGCGCAGCGAGTCCTTCTCTCCCACCGAGGTAAAGGAGACCACGGGCGGGTTGACCGACGCGATGGTGAAGAAGGAGTGCGGGGCCAGGTTCTCCACACCGCTGGCGGAGAGTGTGGAGACCCACGCGATGGGCCGCGGCACCACCACGGAAGTGAGCAGCTTGTAGAAGCTCCGGCCGCCCATAACGGCGGGATCGAAATCCGTTCTCATGCTGTTGAGCTTATCCCCGTTTGCGCGCAGCCCCGGCAGCCATAATGGGGTGCATGAGCATCATCAAAATCAACGCGATCACTGTCCCCGCCGACTCCGGCGATGAACTGACCCGCCGCTTCGCCGCCCGCGCCGGAGCCGTGGACAATCAGGACGGGTTTGAGGGCTTCGAGCTCCTGCAGCCCACGGACGAAAGGACCACCTGGCTGGTCATTACGCGCTGGCGGGATGAGAAATCCTTCCAGGACTGGGTGGCCTCCAAGAACTTCGGGCACGGGCACGGACACCGCGAAGGAGCCGACGCCGAGCGCCGTAAGCCGGTGGGCGTCAGCGCTGAACTGTGGAGCTACCGGCCCGCAGGCGGAAGCACTCCGGAGGCATAGGCACCGGCACAAATCTCCGGGCCGGCGTTCCCAAATGCCGGCCCGGCTGGAATCGTGGAAGAGGGGTTTGTTGGCAGACCTACACGAAACCAGGTGCAGCATGGAACTGATTCCGGGAAACACCCTTCTGACCGCTTCGCCCGAGGAGGGCCGCAAACTCGCCCTGGAACTGGCGCTGCACAGCATTTACGCCATTCAGCCCGACGAGAAGGTCCTCAAAGCGGGAAGGGACGTGTACTCGACGGATCCGGAGGAACTCATAGCGTCGTCGCATGTGGTGGCCATTGAATTCGCCACCATCGCGGCGGCCAACAACTACTGGCGGTAAACCCTGCTGGGCCCCGCGCGGCGAGCCGGGCCCGGCTGCGGCGGTAAGTAAGATGACGTGCACACCGGCCACCGGATCCGGCCCGGCTTCGGCACATCTACGGGGGAATCATGAGCAGCGTTCAGTCCGACGGCACCGGAAATACCGGAAAGCGCCGCTCACGGCTGCTTGCCATCATCATCGCCGTCGTGGCCCTGGCTGTTGCAGCAGCAGCACTTTTTGTGGCGCTTCGCCCGGACGGTTCCGCAGCCGGCGATGCGGAGACCACGCCCTCGGCCGCCCCGGCGGCCACCGAGACTGAAGCCACGCCGGAAGAAACTGTGCTGGCCTCACCCGAGCCGGAAGAACCTGCGGCCCCGGAGCCCGCAAGCTACACGACGGCGGACGGCATGTTGAAGTTTGACCATCCGATTGGCTGGACGGTCCAGCCGCTCTCATCTCCGTCCAAGGACACCTACAACCAGACCGGTGAGGCGCTGGAAGTCGTCAACGCAGACGGGCAGACGATGGCCGAGCTGATCACCGGAGTGGTTACCGGATTCGTGGCGGTACAGGGAGTTCCCTACGTTGAGTTCGACTATGAGCCGATCCCCGGGCTCGAGGATAAGGAATCCGGGCGTGGCGAAGCGCCGGCTTTCGTTTTCCACGGACTCGATCACGCTGCCGGCTTCGAAGCGGACATGGCCATCACCGGTTGGGGCCGGCAGACCGATCCGGAGTCAGCGGTGCTCCCGCACGGATTTGAGTTCATCCCAGGGACCAGCGGTGCGTTCTTCAACCGGCCGATGGGCCCGGACACTGTTCTCCCAGTGGACCCCGCACTCACCGGAGCCCCGCGGCTGGAAGCCTATATGCAGACCGAGGAATATAAGGAGATCAAGGCCATGATGATGTCCCTCCGCTTCCTGCAGTAGGCGTCCGGCCTGCCTGACGGATCAGGTGGAGGCTGCGATGTTGTGGTTGCGCCGGAACAGATTCTCCGGATCCACGGCGGACTTGAGCGCGGACAGCCGGGCGAGCTTTTCCCCGGAGTACACACCCGGAGCCGCCTGGGCGGGATCCTCGGCGCCCATAAAGTTCACGTACTGGCCGCCGCCCGCGAATGGCTCTGCGTCCCGGGAAAGTCCGCGGACGAACGCGGTGTGGTGCGCGTCGTCGGCGGCGTCGTTCCAGAAACCGTAGATGTTCAGCCAGTAGCGGGCGTCGCGGACCGGGAACGAGGTCGCGTCCTCCGGTACCCGGCCGAACGCACCGCCCATGTGGTGAAGATCGAACCCGGTGCCGCGCCAGGACTGCTCCCGGGCACGCCGGGCCAGTACGTCAATGAGCCCGGCGTCCAGCGAGTTGAAGGACGTGTTCTTCCAGTAGGCGCGTGATCCGTGCGGAAACAGGTCATCCACGGCCGACTGCCAGTCCAGCCACGGCACCGGCTGCACCAGCTCGGCATCCGGGGCGGCGAGGTCCCGCAGCCGGTCGACGACGGCGGCGGCCGCTTCCTCGTCCTCGCCGGCCCAGGCGAAGCCCACCGCCATGATCGGGTCCTCACCCTGTTCCCATTCCGGCGGCGGCACCAAAAAGGAAATGATCGTGGTGAGTTCATCCGGAACGTCCGCGCTCCAGGCTGAGAAGGCATGCAGCGCGTTCTCGAACCGGTCCGCCTTGTAGATGAGGTTGCCGCTGTAGACCTCCGCCGGCAGCGGCCACGCCTGGAATGTTAGCGAGGTGACGACGCCGAAGTTCCCGCCGCCGCCGCGCAGCCCCCAGAACAGCTCCGGTTCCTCCTCCGCGGAGGCATGAACGGCGGTTCCGTCCGCGAGTACGACGTCGGCACCCAGAATGTTGTCCACGCTCAGTCCGTGGGAGCGGGTCAGCCACCCCACGCCGCCGCCCAGGGCCAAGCCGCCGACGCCGGTTCCTGACACGACTCCGAGCGGAACGGCCAGCCCGAACGGCGCCGTCGCCAGGTCGATGTCGCCCAGCGTCGCGCCGCCACCGGCCGTCACGGTTTGCGCGATCCGATCGACCTCCACACTGCGCAGCCCGCCGACGTCGAGCACTATGCCGCCGTCCACGGTTCCGTTGCCGGCCACGTTGTGCCCGCCGCCGCGTACCGCCAGCGGCTGCCCGGTCCGGTGGGCAAACGCCAGGACCGGCGGGACGGGGGGGGGGGGGGGGGGGGGGGGGGCGCCGCCCCCCCCCGCCCCCCGCGCGGCAGGCTGCACGTCCACCATTCCGTTCCAGACCTGGCGCTGGGTGTCATAGCCGCTGTCGCCGGGCAGCGTCACAGTCCCGGTGATGGCGTCAGCCAGCGCGGGGTAGAGACTGGAGGCGGGCTGCGGCCAGGGGACAGCCGGTGCAGTTGTGGCGGTTGCTGGGGTTTCGGTCATGGTCCATCGCCTGGGGACAAACCCGGCCGTCCTGACCGGGACGGGAAGAAGCCGTGAGTGGCTTTACGCCTATTCTTGGCCTCCCCCGGACCGGGTTCAATGACTTCCCCAAACCGCAGCCGGCGCTACCGCCGGTGATGCACCTCCTGCAGTCCGTACACCGGAGTGGGCAGGCCTTCCATCCGTGCCTTCAGCTGCAGGGCCAGGAAGATCGAGTAGTGCCGGCTCTGGTGCAGGTTCCCGCCGTGGATCCAGAGGTTCTCCACGTTGGTGGGCTTCCACATGTTCCGCAGCTCGCCCTCCCACGGTCCCGGGTCCTTGGTGGTGCCGGAGCCGTAGCCCCAGCATTTGCCCACCTGGTCGGCCACTTCGGGGGAGATCAGGTCCGCCAGCCAGTTGTTCATTGACCCGTAGCCGGTGGCGTAGACGATGATGTCTGCCTCGAGCTCCGTGCCGTCGTCGAGCACCGCCGCGTTGCCGGTGAGCTTGGCGACCTGGCCCTGCTTCAGCTTCACCCGCCCGTCGATGATCAGCTGGGATGCGCCGACGTCGATGTAGTAGCCGGAGCCGCGCCGCAGGTACTTCAGGAACAGGCCCGATCCGTCTTCACCGAAGTCCAGGTTGAATCCGGCGTCGCGGAGCTGGTCGTAGAACCCGGCATCGTGCTCGGCGATTCTCTCGTAGATGGGGATCTGGGCGTCGGGCAGGATCCGGTAGGGGAGCGAGGCGAAGAGCATGTCCGCTTTCTCGGTGGTGGTTCCGGCGGCCAGGGCGCGTTCGGAGTAGAGGTCGCCCAGCGCGAACTCCATGAGCGAGTCGCTGCGGACAATGTGGGTGGAGGAACGCTGCAGCATGGTCACGTCCGCGCCGTGTTCCCAGAGGTCCGCGGCGATGTCATGGGCCGAGTTGTTGGAGCCGATGATCAGGGCTTTCTTCCCGGTCTGGTCCCCGCCTCCGGGGTATTTGGAGGAGTGGTACTGCTCGCCGAGGAAGGCGTTGGCGCCTTCGAACTCGGGGACGTTGGGGTAGCCGGAGACGCCCAGGGCGAAGACGAGCTGCTGCGGACGCAGCGTCAGGTCCTCGCCGCGGCGGCGGACCCGCAGTTCCCAGGTGCCGGCGTCGTCGTCATACTCGGCGCCCAGGCACTCGGTGCCGGACCAGTAGTCCAGCTCCATGAGCGCGGTGTAGTGCTCCAACCAGTCGCCGATCTTGTCCTTGGGTGCGAAGACCGGCCAGTCATCGGGGAACTTCAGGTAGGGGAGGTGGTCGTACCAGACCGGGTCGTGCAGGGCGAGGGACTTGTACCGTTTGCGCCAGGAGTCGCCGGCGTTCTCGTTCCGCTCGATCACGATGGTGGGCACATTCAGGCGCTTCAGCCGCGCCGCCAGTCCAATGCCGCCCTGACCGCCGCCCACGATCACACAGTACGGCTGTTCTTCGTAGCCGAGCCGGTCCTGGTGGTCCTGTTTCCGTTCGAGCCAGGATTTCCGGCCGCGTTCCACCGTGTGCTCCACGCCCTTGGGGCGTTTGGTTCCCTTCTGCTCCTCGAAGCCTTTCAGCTCCTGCATGGTGGTCAGCAGCGTCCAGGCCTTTCCGTCCCGCAGACGCAGGTGTCCCCATCCCCGGGCAGCGGCCGTCTCGAAGCTGATCCAGGCTTCGGCCACGCCGTCCTGGTCGGACGCCGGCTCGGTGAGCTGCCAGTTGGCCGGCTGCACCTGGTCCAGGACGGCGTCGAGCATGTCAGCGATCTCGCGGCGTCCCTCGAGCGTTTTGAGGTTCCAGGTGAAGGAGACGAAGTCGCGCCAGAGTCCGTCCTCTTCGAAGAGTTCCGCGGCCGCTCGCGTGTCCCGGCCGGTCAGGGCAGTGTTGAAGGCGTCCAGCCAGGTTTCGACGGCGGCAGATTCACCCATGTCCCACTCCTTTGTGGTTGCGTTTTGGAGGTTCCAGTAAACGCCTCGCGCCCGACGATAGGTAGGGTCCCAAACGGATTTCCCTGTTCCCGTCTGCCTCGGCCCCCGCATCGAGATGGCAGAAACTGCACGTTTCAGCGCTGTAACGAGCCCTAACTGCCATCTCGATGAGCGGGGTTAGGCTGGAAGCAGTCGAACCCAAGGAGAAAAAGTGGCATCCCTGCTGACCCCGCTCATCACATCCGCCGGCCTGATCGGCGGCTACAAGACCGCCCGCGACACCGGCAACCGCCAGCTTGGGGGAGCCGTCCTCGCCGCCGCGGGTGCTGCTGCCTTCGCGCTGTGGAAGCGCGATGCCGGGACGGGCACCGCCGTCGCCCTCACCACCACCTACGTGGCGGCCTTTGGCCTGTCCCACCCGCTGGCTAAGAAGCTGGGCGCCTGGCCGTCCGTCTACACCGTCACCGCGGCAACGGCGCTCGCGTCGCTGGTTTTCGGGCGTAAGAAGTAGCCTGCCCTCCTCCCATCGAGATAACAGAAACTGCCCGTTTTGAGGGACAGTTTCTGCCATTTCGATTTGGAGGGACGACGGTGACCGGGGGCCGGACGCCGTTACCGCCAGCCGGCGCCGGGCGCCACGAGCTTGACGATGTTCTCCAGCAGTGCCGCGTTGTAGTCGACGCCCAGCTGGTTCGGAACCGTGACCAGCACGGTGTCCGCGAGCTGGACGGCGGCGTCGTCGGCCAGTTCCTTGGCGATCACGTCCGGTTCGCCCACATAGCTGCGCCCGAACCGTGCCAGTCCGCCTTCGAGCCGTCCCACCTGGTCCTTGGCGTCAGCCTGTGCGCGCAGACCGAAGTAGCGCCGGTCCTGGTCGCTGACCAGCGGGATGACGCTGCGGCTGACGGAGACCTTGCCCTGCCCGGGGTGTCCGGCGGCTTTCCAGGCCTCGTGGTACGCGTGGATCTGCTCGGCCTGCAGTTCATCAAAGGGGACGCCGGTATCCTCGGTCAGCAGGGTGGAGCTCATCAGGTTCATACCCTGTTCGCCGGTCCACTTCGCCGTCGCGCGGGTTCCTGAACCCCACCAGATCCGGTCCCGGAGGCCAGGGGACTGCGGTTCGATCGGCAGCAGGCCGGTGTGCCCGGTCATCTGAGGATTCGCCGGCGCCATGCCCTGTCCGGTGATGGCGGCACGGAAGATTTCGGTATGGTGGCGGGCCATATCGGCGTCGGTCTGCCCTTCGCCGGGTACATAGCCGAACGACTCGGCGCCCCGCAGGGCAGGTTCGGGGGATCCCCGGCTGATGCCGAGCTGCAGCCGGCCACCGCTGATGAGGTCAGTTGCCGCGGCTTCCTCAGCCATGTACAGCGGGTTTTCGTACCTCATGTCGATCACGCCGGTGCCCAGATCGATGCGCTTGGTGCGGGCTGCCATCGCGGCGAGCAGCGGGAACGGGGACGCCTGCTGCGGCGCAAAATGATGCACGCGCACAAACGCTCCGTCGGCGCCGACCTCTTCAGCCGCGACGGCAAGGTCAATGGCCTGCAGCAGCGCATCACCGGCCGTGGGCGTCAGGGAACCCGGGACGTCCTGATAGTGGCCAAAGGAAAGGAATCCAATCTTCTTCACATGAGGATCAGCGCCCGGGGTGCTGCGGATATTCCGGACCGGGGTTTCCGGGTTCCCTGTCACATCCCACGCAGCCCGTCTAGACTCGCGGACCATGGAAAACGAACTTGTGGAACTCGAAACGGCCGGTTGGCATGCGCTGTCCACCGGTCCGGAAGAGGCAACCGCCTTCTACTCCGAGGTGCTGTCGAGTCAGCCCGTGGTTATGCTGACCAACGGCCTGCGGATCACCGACCGGCAGCAGATCGTCGACTCCATGGGTGGGCCGCCCTGGACTGCCTTCGAGATCATCGAACCCCGGGAGGATTACCTAGGGCCCGACGTCGGTGTCCTCACCTACAAGGTGCGGGCCGACCGCGACGGAACCCCGTACACGGCCCTGCTCAGCAGCGTGTATGCCAGGGAAAGCGGCGAATGGAAGCTGGCGCTGCACCAGCACACGCCTTTCTAGCGGGCGGTGATCGTCAGGGAGCGCGTGCGGAACAGACTGCTGGTCAGTGGCTCGAGGTACCTCGCCGGGATTCGAGCACCGGACGGATCAGTGCGTCGGACACGGTGCCGGCTGCCCAGGAATAGATGCTCTTGTGCAGCACATCCACGACCTGGTCCTGCCGGTCCCAGGTGGGCGGCGGGGCGCCGACGCCGGTGGCGTTCTCCAAGGTTTGGTCGGTAGCCAGACGCACCACCGTGTGCCAGGTGTTGGCCAGCGGGCCGCGGATGCCTGTTACAGACCAGATGCCGCGCAGCGCGCCGAGCGCCGCACCGGTGCCCCAGTGCATCGTGTGGTTCCAGGCCGCGGACTGCGGCTCGTCGCCGGGTTTGCGCCCTAGCAAGGTGAGGAGGGTGCGGGCGGGCACGTAGGAGTTGGGCCGGTGCGTCAGGGCTTGTTCCAGCTTCTCAGCTGCCGTCATGGCGGCGACTCCGGCCAGACCGGCGACGGTGCCGGTGGCCGCTGCCTTCAGCAGCGTTCGTCCGCGTGGTGGGGTCATGGACTGCCTCCTTGCTAACGGGTTGGCGATGCTTCCTACCACCATAACGACCGCGCACCGGGGGCAGAGGCACTATGCCGAAGTCGAAACCCGCTCCGCAACCAGCGCCTGTAGGTCAGCAACGGAACGGCCAGCGAGCGTTTCCCAGCGGGTAATCCCGGGTTGTACGGGAACGTCGACGGCGTTGGGCACAGCAATGGTTACGGCGCCTGAGGCCTTCGCAGATGCCACACCGGGCAGGGAATCCTCCACGGCCACAATCCGGTTCAGGTCCAGGGACGTGCCCAGTTCCTCGCCCATCAGCTTCGCCGCCAGCAGGTAGGGCTCCGGATCAGGCTTGCCATTGGCGACCATCTCACCGGTCACCAGGAAACGGAAGGTCCCTTCCGGCAGCTGGTCGGCAATGACGCGGGCCAGCAGTGACTCACTCATGGTCACCATGGCGCACGGGATTTCGGCCGCATACAGCTCGGCCAGCAGCTCGCGGGCTCCGGGACGCCAGGGAATTTCCTGCTGGACGGAGCGGACAACGCTGTCCAGCATGGTGTCGAGGATTTCCCGGATCCCCAGGTCCGCTCCCGCGGCCTGCAGGGCACGGGCCGAATCGGGCAGGGCGTTACCCACCAGCTCCATGGCCTGCTCGTCGCTCCAGCTGACCCCGAACCGTGCCATCAGGTCCTTCTCGGCGGCGAACCAGTACGGCTCGGTGTCCACCAGGGTTCCGTCCATATCCCATAGGACTGCCTGCAGAGTGGGATGTGGCGACAAAAGGTTCCTCCTGGACGGTGGCCGCAGGATCCTGCGGAGTATGAAGCGGACGGGCACGGACGACGGCGATTACCCAGACTGATCGTGGCAGGACGCCGCAGTTCCGTCAAAACCTGCGTCCTGTCCGGCCGGCGACGGACTAGAGTGCTTCTGCCTTGCGCCGGCTGCTGCGGGCAACGAAGTAAATGGCCGCAGGAACAGCCGATATCGCCAAGCCCGCGATCATCAGGAACCACGTGGCGCCGTTGACGGGACTGGTCCGTCCTTCAAGGTACGGGCTGAGAACCACGATTTTTTCGGGAGCAGCCGGATCGGCATACAGCTCCACAATTTCCCCTGGCTGCCATTCAGGCTCGGGATATCCGTCTTTAGAGTGCGACCGGTGTTCCACCGTCCCCGCGAATGAACTCCCGTCCACCGAATAGCTGACAACCGCTGCTGTCTCGGTTGTGTAGGACCTGTCGCTGTTTCTGGGGTGGCGTGTCGACGTCTCGGTTGAAACCGATTGCACCAGGCCCTGGATCTGGACCCCCTCTGTGGAGAGCCGGTAGTACTCCGTGTTGTCGAGTACCGTTTTCACGGTCCAGCCACCGAAGACGAGGAGGGACAAAATGGTCAGGGCACCGGTCACCCGCTGCACCACCCGCATATTCCGTGCCAGCCGCTTCCCATTCCAACCTGGGGCGAAGTAGCCGTTGCCGGCGCCGTCGTTCAGGTAGATTCCGCGCCATGCGTGGCGGCCGTAGGCCACCTCCATGGCGTACTTGCTGGTATTGCGGTGAGGGGAGCGGGTCCAGCCTTCGGGTACTTCGAACGGCTTGGGCTGCATCGGCGCCCTGTCCGCCTGTGGCCTGTTGTCGCTGTTTTGCACCTTGGCAGAATACCGAAAGGCTGGGAACGTTTAACCTTCGGCTACAGCTAGCGGCCAGGGGTGTGCCCCCGCATAAACTCCAGCACCGGCGCGGCCAGTGAAGCACCGATCACGTCCTGCGGCCGTTTGTTCCCGGCGACCTCGAACATGTGGTTGCCGCCTTCAATACGCTCGACGACGGCGTTGGCGCCGATCTTCTCGGCCACCGGTTCCAGCTCGCCCGGCAGCGCGAACGGATCCCGGGTGCCCTGCAGGAACAGCATCGGCAGGGTGAGCCCATACAGGTGCTCGTCGCGCAGCTTCTCCGGTTTCCCCGGCGGGTGCAACGGGTACCCCAGGAACACCAGGCCCGCAGCCTGCATCCCCTCGGCCACGGCCATGGAGGCCATCCGGCCGCCGAATGATTTGCCGCATGCCCAGACCGGCACTCCGTCGGCGTTATCCTCGGCAGCGAACATCACTGCCCGCCAGGCCGCAATCGCGGCCGGAGCGCGGTCCGGGAACTTCTTTCCGGCTTCGCGGTAGGGGAAGTTGAACCGCCAGGTGGCCACACCGGCGTCGTTCATTGCATCGGTAAACCCGGTGAGGAAGGGATGCTCCATACCTGACCCGGCGCCGTGCGCCACGACCATTGACGCCCAGGCGTCGTCGGGCTGCGCGAAAACGGCGCTGACGGTTCCTTCGCCCACCGAGACGGTGAGGTGCTCCTGCTGCACTGGCATGGTCTCCAATTTACGGGACGGGGATCTGCCGCTCACCTCAGAGCGGCAGGCCGCCTTCTTCCTTGACGGTTTTCATCACGATGGTGCTGGTGAGCTTTTCGACGCCGGGCAGGCTGACCAGCACGTCGTCATAGAACTGCTGGTACGCGGGAAGGTCTGCAGAGATCACCTTGAGCAGGAAGTCCGGGTCCCCGAAGAGGCGGTCCGCTTTCACGATCTGCTCGTGCCGGCCCAGCTCCTCCTCGAACGTCAGCATCTGCGCCCGGTTCCGCAGGGTCACGAACACCAGGGTCTGGAACCCGAGCCCGACGGCGGCGGGGTCCACCACGGCGCGGTAGCCGGTGAGCACGCCCCGGCGTTCAAGCTCCTTGATCCGGCGGTGGCAGGGCGCAACCGTCAGCCCGACCTCCGCGGCCAGCGCCGTCGCACTCATCCGTCCGTCGATTTGGAGCAGCCGCAAGATTTCATGGTCAATGGCGTCAATCACGCAAAAATCGTACCGTGATCGGCTGAATCCGAGCACATTCCGGTCAGCACTTCGCGCGCGGATCTTCCTAGGCTTGAGGAATGGATTTTTCGCAGCTCGCGGGTTTCGCGGCCGTATCGATCACCCTGGCCATGACCCCGGGGGCTGACTGGGCATACTGCATCTCTTCCGGGCTGCGCGCCCGCCGGGTGGCGCCCTCCGTCGCCGGGCTCTGCGCCGGCTACCTGTTCCACACCGCGCTGATCGTCGCCGGGCTCGCGGCGCTGATCGCGGCCTCGCCCGGGCTGCTCACCGGCCTGACGCTGGCCGGTGCGGCCTACCTGCTGTGGTTGGGCATCTCCACGATGCGGTCCTGGCGTGCCGCCGGGTTCACAGACGGAAGTACGACGCCGGTGCCCGCGGCCAACGCCGCGCCGGAACCTGCCTCGGTTGAGGGCTCCGGTTCCGTGGCCCTGGCCGTCCGCGCGCCGGTCCGCTCCCGCCGCGCCGTCGAGCGCCGCGAGTTCCTCAAGGGGCTGGGCACCTCCGGCACCAACCCGAAGGCGCTGCTGCTCTATCTGGCACTGATTCCGCAGTTCGTGGATCCCACAGCATCGCTGGCCCTGCCACTGCAGTCCCTCGTGCTGGGGCTGTCCCACTTCGGGGTCTCCGTGCTCGTCTACACCCTGGTGGCACTCGGTGCCCGGCGGCTTCTGCGCTCCCGGCCCGCAGCTGCCCGCGTCGTCACGCTGGCCAGCGGCATCCTGATGGTGTGCGTGGCACTGGTCCTGCTCGGCGAGCGGCTCCTGGCCTGACCCGGCCCCGACCGATCGAGATAACAGAAACTGCCCGCTCAAACGGGCAGTTTCTGCCATCTCGATGGGGAGGCTAGGCGGAGGACACCGCCGCGACGGCCTGCCGTGCCAGCGCCTTCAGGCTGAAGCCGGGAGCAGTAACCTCCTCAGGCGACGGACTGATTCCGGCCACGAGCAGCTTCCGCGCGCCCATATGCTCCCCGGGCGAATTGACCGACTCCACGGCAGCCAGCCGTCCGTTCCGGAAACACAGCACGGAGAACTTCCCGGAGTCCGGGTCCCCGCTGAGCACGGTCCGGTCCCCGGGTGCGGACAAGCCGGCGATCTGCAGCCGCAGGCTGCCCTGGTTGCTCCAGAACCACGGCAGGTCCGTGTACGGCTCGGCCGGTCCGAGGATGGTCCGCGCCGCATGCCGTCCCTGGTCCGTGGCGTTCTGCACCGACTCGACCCGGATCCGCGCGCCCGCATGCACCGACGGGAAACTGGCGCAGTCACCCACCGCCAGGACCGACGGATCCGAGGTGCGCAGCGCGGCGTCGACCACTATGCCGTTCCCGGTTTCCAGCCCGGCCGCGGCCGCCAGCGCGTCATTGGGCACGACGCCGATGCCCGCCACCACCAGATCGGCCCGGTACCGGGTGCCGGTCGTCGACACCGCCCAGCCGACCCTGCCGTCCATGCCCGGTTCAAAGGAGGCGATGCCTTCGTTGAACTGCAGCCGGATCCCGGCACCCGCATGGGCCGCCGCGAACCAGGCACCCATCGCAGGGCTCAGCGCCCGCCCCATGGGTCCCGGCGCGAACTCCAGCACCGTCACCTCGCAGCCGCGCGCCTTCGCCGCGGCAGCAATTTCCAGCCCGATGAAGCCGGCGCCGACCACCACCACCCGCCGGGCCGCAGCGAGATCCGCGTGCAGCCGCTCGGCGTCGGGCAGTGTCCTCAGCAGATGCACCCCCGGCAGGTCAGCGCCCGGGCAGGTCAGCGCCCGGTTCGCGGTGCCGGTGGCGAAAACCAGGTGCCGGTAGCCCAGCTGCTCTCCGTTCCCCAGGGTCACGGTCCGGGCCGTGCGGTCCACCGCGGTGGCCCGCACACCGCTGCGCAGCGTGATCTCCTTGTCCGCAAAGAACGACGCCGCGCGCAGCGGCAGGGGAGCGGGGCTGCCCTCCGGTGCCAGGTAGTCCTTGGACAGCGGGGGACGCTGGTAGGGCAGGCCCGGCTCGTCCGCGATGACGGTGATGTCCTCCCGGTAACCGCCGGTGCGGAGCGAATCCGCGACCTGCAGTCCGGCCTGCCCGCCGCCGACAATGACTACGGACATCTCAGACCTGTTCCGCAGGGACGTCGACGACGATCCCGTCCAGTTCCGCACAGGCCTTGATTTGGCAGCCGAGCCGGGAGAACTCAGTCCGCTCGGCGGTGGTGCAGTCCAGCATCTCCTCTTCGTCATCGCTGGGTTCCGGCAGTGCCGCGGTGAACTCGGGGCGGACGTACACGTGGCAGGTGGCGCACATCGCCTGGCCGCCGCATTCCCCGACGATGCCGTCCACTCCGTTGGTGACGGCGGCGCGCATCAGGGATGTGCCCGGCTCCACGCTCACCGTGGCAGGCGTACCGGAGGGCTGGACAAAGGTAACGGTATTCATGGTTCTCCTAGGAAAGGCGGGGTTAGCCCCAGCGCACGGGCATCTTGAGCATGCCGCGGAAGACCCAGCCGGCGTCGACCGTCTCTGCCGACGGGTCCAGACACAGCTTCGGGAAGCGGGCAAAGAGGGCGGGCAAAGCTACCTGGGCCACCTGGGCGCGGGCCACCCAGGTTCCGGCACAGAAGTGCGTTCCGCCGCCGAAACCCAGGTGCGGTTTTTTGGGCCGGTGGAGGTTGTAGGTTTCCGGATCCTCGAAGACCGCTGGATCGCGGTTAGCGGCCCCGAGGACGACGCCGATGCGGGCTCCCTTGGGCAGGCGGATCCCCTCCAGGACGGTGTCGCGGGTAGCTTCCCGCGGGTACATGCCGATCGGTGCCACCCAGCGCACGGACTCCTCGAAAGCCGCCGCGTACAGTGCGGGGTCTTCCTGCACCGAGGCCAGCTGGTCCGGATTCACCAGCAGAGCCCAGACCGTGGTGCCCAGGACGTCCCTCGGTTCGTTCAGGCCGCCGCCGATGGTCATCTTCAGGTTGGCGCGGATGGCTTCCAGGGGAATCGGCATCGAGGCCAGCCCGGAGAGCAGTGAGTGGTCCGGATTCTTCCGGAAGTACGGCAGCATCTCATCGATCGCGGCGTCCACCTCGGCGGAGGAGCGGGCGCTCTTTTCCCAGACCTCGGCGTCGTCTGCGTAGTTGCCGGTGCCGTCGATCATCGTCTGGCTCCAGCGCTGCAGATCCTGCTGCGTGGCGTTGCGGAATCCGCAGATCAGGCGCAGGTTTTCGGCGGCGTAGGGGGCTGCGTAGTCCCAGACAAAGTCCGCTCCCGGCCCCTTGGCCTCCAGCTCGCCGAGGTATTTGTCATTGTTCGCCTCGAAGAGGGCTTTCCAGTGGTTCTTGATGGTGCCGGGACGCAGTGTGGACCCATAGGAGTCCCGTTCCACGCGGTGCTCCGGATCGTCCTTGCGCAGCATTGAGTGGCCCATGGACCGCTTCATCAGCGAACCGGTTTCATCGGCGGAGAACGTCTCGTCATCCTGCTCGATGGTGTGGCAGGCGGCGTAGCTGGTCACCATGTAGCGGTTTACCGCGGGCACCCAGTGCACCGGGGCTTCCTCGCGCATCCGCCGGTAGATCGGGAACGGGTCCCGGTACAGGTCGGGGATGGTGACCCAGTCGGCCACGGGGGCTTCGCGGACTTCAGCCGCGGCCGTGGACTGCGCGGCGGAAACGGCGGGTGCGCCGTCGGCACTCGCCGGCACCCCGGCAAAGGGACAGCCGGGGGACTGGGTGGTATCCGGGGTGGTCATCGGTGATCTCCTCGTATGCGTGGCGGCGGCACCCGCCTGGGTTCCAGTGTGCCGTGCGTCATATCCCCGGTAAAGTACAAGAAAACTTTGAATATCCACGCTTTGAGTGAGGTTAGGCATGCTCCGGTACACCCTGCGGCAGCTGGAAGTGTTCGCCGCCGTCGCGGACCACGGCAGCATTGCGGCCGCGGCGGAGAGCCTGCATGTCTCCGAGTCCGCGGTGGCGGGGGCGCTGAACAATCTGGAGCGGGCCTTTGGTGCGCAGCTGGCGATCCGGCGGAAGGCGCACGGCATCACGCTGACCACGGCCGGGCAGAACGTGCTGGGCCGGGCCCGAAACCTGCTGGTGGACGCCGTGGACCTGCAGCTGCACGCCGGCGGCACGGACGCCGAGGTGCGCGGTTCGCTGGTCCTGGGCTGTTACCTGACGCTGGCCCCCACGGTGCTGGCCCGGCTGATCGAACACTACGGACGGCGGTATCCGCTGGTGGAGCTGGACTTCTACGACGGCCCGCAGTCAGAGATCCACCGCCGGCTGGCGGAAGGACAGCTCGACGTCGCCATCGCCTACGATCTCTCGCTTCCGGCGGGACTTAACCGGCAGCCGCTTTTCGCCGCGGAGCCGGCGGTGGTGCTGTCCGCGGAGCACCCGCTGGCGGAGCGCACCGAACTGTCCCTGGCCGACGTCGCGCCTGAACCGATGATCCTGCTGGACGTTGATCCCAGCCGGGAGAACACCATGACCATGTTTGATGCCGCCGGCCTGACACCGAACGTCCGGTTCCGGACCACGGACTATGAGGTGACGCGCTCGCTGGTGGGACGCGGGATGGGCTACGCGATCCTGGTCCAGCAGCCGGCCGGAGCACTGTCCTATGAAGGCCGCCCGCTGGTGGTGCGGCCGCTGAGCCCAGCGGCGCGTCCGGTGCCGGTCTCCATGGTGTGGCCCGCTGCCCTGCGGCCGTCCCGGAGCGTGGCGGCGATGCTCGGCCTCGCCGCGGAGCTCTACGGCTAACCCCATCGACGGGAAGGAGGGGCGGGAAAGCTAGGCGGCGAGGTCGGCCTTCAGCGGATAGCCGCGGCCTTCAAGGATCACCTGCGCGGCCAGGCCGCGGTCCGGGTTCACCACAATGGGGGCCATCAGGTTGACCGTGACGCGCTCGCCGGTCTGGGCCACGAGCAGCAGCTGCCCGTGTCCGCCGGCGCCCAGGCCCAGTTCCAGCAGCTGCGCTTCGGGAATCTCCGGCTCGTAGCCCGGAACAAATGCCGAATCGATCAGGAACAGGCCCAGCTCCGGGTTGGACTGTGCCTGCAGATTGAACAGCCCGGCCGCGCCGTCGACGCCGTTGAGGTCGTATTCGGTTTCAGCGCCCAGCCCGGGCGGCGGCGTGGTGAAGCTCAGCCGGCTCACCGCAGGAAGTCCATCAGCGAGTTGGGCAGCACCTTGGCTGTGACCTGCAGGGCAGCTTCATAGTTGATGCGCTGCAACTGCAGTTCCAGGGCGGTCTCCGCCAAATCTGCGTCTTCGATACCGGCCCGGGAGGCCTCCAGGGTGAGCTGCTTATCCACGTTCGTCTCCTCAGCCCGTTCCAGGCGGGCGTGTCGGGTGCCGATCTCGGCATGCGCCGCAATGATGTTCTTCAGGTGTCCATCCAGAATACCGATGCTGCCGGACACATCCGTATTGGCGCGCAGGTTCGCGGCCAGGTCATCGATCGCACGGAAAACCGAGTCGGCGCCGGTGCCGAACACCGCTGCGCCGTCGGCGTCCACCCGGACGGTCTGCCCTTCGCCCACGGAACGCAGCACGGCGCTGTCCGGGCTGCCGGTGAACACGGGCTCGGCGCCGTCGCGGAAGGCGACGCCGGCGTCCGAGTTTCCGGCGAACACTGTCCGGCCAAGGTAGGTGGTGTTGGCCTGCGCCAGCAGGTCCGCGCGGATGCCTTCCAGCTCCAGGGCCAGGGCTTCACGGGACTGGTCGGACTGCGAGCCGTTGGCTCCCTGCAGCGCGAGGTCCTTGGCCCGGTTCACCAGTCCGGTGGTGAGGGACATGGACGATTCGATGACCGCCATCCAGCCCTTGCCGTTGTCGATGTTGCGGGCGTACTGCGCAGACCGGGCCTGCTCCCCGCGGACCGTCAGTGAATCCGACGTGCCGGTGGGATCGTCCGATGGACGGGAGATCTTCTGCATGCTGGTGGCCTTTTCCTGGATATCCGCCATCCGGGAGGACGCCGCATTCAGGTTCCGCTGCGCGGTGGCCATCATTGACTGGCTGGTTACTCGGTTAATCATGGTTACCTTCCTACAATCCCTGTGCGGTTGATCAAGGTGTCCAGCATTTCGTCGATTGCGGAGATGACCCGGGCGTTTGCCTGGTAGGCCTGCTGGTACTGGACCAGGTTCACGGTTTCCTCATCCAGGCTGACCTCGGTGCGGGACGCGAGCTCGGTGACCGCGCCGAAGTGGAAGTTCTCCGCCAGGGTGCCGGACTGCACCGCGGAACGGGCCGCGACGCCGGTCCGGGTCACGAAGTCGTTCCAGAACATGTCCGGGGAATCCGGTCCGGTGCCGATCAGGGAGATGTTTCCGGCGTGGGTGCCGTCGTACCCGTCAGCTCCGGGCAGCGCCGCAGCAATTCCGGAGGCATCGGTGGGAACTACGCCGATGCCCTTGGCCGCCGGCACCCCGGCAGCGAAGGAGAAGAAGTCCAGGCCGGTCCGTCCGTCCGGTGTGGCGCCGGCACGGTGCGCGTCATTGACCATGCTGCCGAGCTTGAGGGCAAACGCGTTGTACGACGCCGCTGCCTCCGCGATCGGTCCGCCGGTTCCGGACGCGTCAGCCGGGGCGAGCACTGAAACGGTGCCGGCCATCTGCCCGCCGGTGGCGTTCACCGCGGAAACGGCGCGGCCCACCCACTCCAGCCGGGGCGGATCGGCGTCGGCCCCTTCGAGGCTGCGGGCGCCGGCGGCGGTGACCGTATAGACCTGCTCACCCTGGACCAGGGCGTTGCCGCCCACGAACACGTCCAGCATGCCCGCGGACCCGGGAACAGCGGTACCGCCGGCCAGATCGGCGATCTGCGCTGCGAGCAGGGCCCGCTGGTCGATCAGTTCGTTGGCGGTGCCCCCGGAGTTCAGGGTCTGGCGGATCTGGCCGTTGAGCTCACCCAGCTGGGCTGCTGCGGCGTTCAGGTCGATCGCCATTGAGTCCAGGCGTCCGCGGTTCTCCGCCCACTGGTTCTCCAGCCCGGCGTATCCGAGGGAGACCAGCGAAGTGAGGGAGTTCGCTTCGGCCAGCAGTACCGAGGACGGCGCTGACTGGTCCATGGAGTTGGACAGGTCCTGCCAGGAGGACCAGAACGCTTGCAGCCGGGCGGAAATGCCCTTGGCCCCGGGTTCGCCAAGGTTCAGTTCAATGTCCGTCAGAGCCTCGGCGCGGATGTAGGTGTACCCGGCGGTGGACGCGGTGGCCCGCACGCGGTTCTCCGCGAACACGTCCCCCAGACGGGCTATCGAATCAACGACGACGCCGCTGCCCGGCTTGGGAGGGGTGGTGAACAGGCCTGCGGGGCCCGGTGCGCCGGCGGGAGAGGTGACGACCCGCTGGCGGGTGTAGCCTTCCGTGCCCACATTGGCCAGGTTCTGCCCGGTGACGTTCAGGCCGGTGTTGGCTGCTGAGAGACCGGTATATGCGGTGTTGAGTCCGCCGAATGTGCTCATTGCCGTCCTTAGAGTTTCTGATCCAGCAGGGATGCGCTGCCCGGGGCTGCCTCGGAGCGTCCGGAGCTGTTGTAGAGGCCAGGCTCGCGCTGCATGGTGGCAATGGTTTCCTGGCTGGAGCGTGACGCTGCCCGCAGGAACTGCTCATTTGCGTCCCGCAGTTCCTTGATCCGCCGGGTCTGGCTGCCCAGGGCTGCCAGGTGGGAAAGGAAAATGTCCTTCCATGCAGACGGGGCTGCCGCTGCCAGGCCGGGCAGGCCGGTGCCTTCCGGCAGCTCCCACTCGGTGATGACTTCCGCCGCAGCCATGTCCCGCTGCAGGGATATGGACTGGAGCTGCTCCACCACCTGTTCCACCTCGCGCGTGGCGTGCTGGATCCAGCGGGTACGGCCGGCGGTCAGCAGGAGCTGCTCTTCTTCCAGCTTGAAGGTAAGCAGGTCAAGCAGCGTCCTCTCTTTCCACAGCACTGATGACAGTTCCTGTGCCCCCACGCGTCCAACGTCCTTTCGATCCCCGCCCCGGCGGTGTTCGGGCAAGACACGAGTTGCCTTACGTATTAGGAATCGGCAGGACGGGGTTCCGGGTTAGCTGCAGCACGGATCCGGACGGGCTATCCGGCGGGAAAAGAGACAGAGAAAAGAAAAAGAAAAAAAGATCAGCACAGTTGCTTACCGTTCCGGCACCGGATGCCGAGATAGCTGGTATCGGCCCACGGACGGGCCAACAAGTAACGCCCAATCACGGAGGAAACCACAATGGGTATGCAGATCAACAACAACCTGATGGCCAACAACTCGCTGCGGAACGTGAACAACACGCAGGATGCACTGTCCAAGTCCCTGGAGAAGCTCTCCAGCGGCCTGCGCATCAACCGTGCTGCTGACGACGCCGCCGGCCTGTCCATCTCCGAGGGCCTGCGTTCGCAGGTTTCCGGCCTGGCCGTTGCCCAGCGCAACACCCAGGACGGCATTTCCGTTATCGGTGTTGCCGAGGGTGCACTGCAGGAAGTTCACACCATCCTGCACCGCCAGCGCGACCTCGCTGTCCAGGCTGCCAACGACTCGAACAGCGTTGAGTCCCGCAAAGCCATCACCACCGAGTCCAAGGCACTGACCGACGAACTGGCTCGCATCTCGGCGACCACGAACTTCAACGGCATCAACCTGCTGGACGCTACCGCGGAAGCTAATGGCCTGACCTTCCAGGTCGGTGCCGGCGCTGATCCGACGACCGAGCAGATCAAGATCAGCCTGGTCGACATCTCGAAGATCGCAACCGACCAGACGAAAGCTCAGGTTGCTGCAACCCCGAGCGCACCCGCCGGGGTGGACGCTGCCGGTGCCGCCACCCCTGCTACCGCCTACGCTCCGGCAACCGGCGGCCTGGACTTCACCGACGCTACGAAGGCCGCGGGTTCGATCAGCATCCTTGATGCGCAGATCGAGAAGATCTCTGAGGCACGGTCAGACCTGGGCGCTTCCCAGAACCGCCTCGAGTCCGCCGGCCGCTCCCTGGCTGTTGCCAAGGAGAACCTGGGCGCTGCCGAGTCCCGCATCCGCGACACCGACATGGCTGCAGAAATGGTCAACTACACCAAGGCCAACATCCTGCAGCAGGCCGGCGTTTCGATGCTTTCCCAGGCCAACCAGTCCGGCCAGGCCGTGCTGAAGCTCCTGGGCTAAACCCATCAGCTGAATCCGGGCAAACCGCCGGTGGAGGCCGGGAGAGGCCTAGCCCTTTCCCGGCCTTCCGCCGGCGGTTTTCCTTTACCCACCCAAACTTCAACCTGATCGGAACATCATGGCGATTGCCCTTCCCGGACTTGCCAGCGGCCTGGACTCCGCGGCGATTATCGCTGCCACCATGGACGTGGAGCGCCTGCCGAAGCTGAGCCTGGAGACCAAGGCGGCCTCGGCGTCGAACTATGTCTCGGTCCTGAAGACCCTGAACGGCAAAGTCTCCGACCTGCTCACCGCAGCGCAGGCCCAGACGAAGCCGGATGCCTTCAGCCTCTTCACCACTACGTCCTCCTCACCTTCGGTGAAGGTGACCGCCGGTTCCGCGGCGGCGGCGGGAGAGCTGGACATCACCGTCACCTCGGTCGCAGCCAGACACTCTGCCGTGGCTGCCCCCATGACAGCCTGGGGTCAGAACCCCCCGGTCCTCACGTTCGCCACCGCCGCGGAGGAGGTCACCGTGACCGCGGACTCGGATTCCCTGGACGACGTGGTGAAGGCCGTTAACGCTTCCGACGCAGGAGTGACCGCCACCAAGGTTTCCGCTGGAAACGGCGAGTTCCGGCTGCAGTTCACGGCGAAAGAAACCGGCGCGGAGAACGCATTTGAGCTCAAAGACTCTTCCGGCGCTGCTGTTCCCACCACCTTGATCCGGCAGGGCTCGGACGCCTCCATCACCCTCTTCGCCGGCACGGACGCCGAGCAGAACATCACATCCTCGGCCAACACCTTCAAGGACGTCATGGCCGGCGTGGACATCACGGTCAGCGCTGTGAGCGCTGAGCCGGTGTCAATTGCCGTCAGCCGCGACGCTGATGCCGTCGCCTCCCAGGCCTCGAAGCTGGTGGACCGCGTGAACGACGTCTTTGGCTACATCAAACTCAAGACCTCCGTCAGCCAGACCACCGATGCCACAGGCAAATCCACGGTCAAGGCCGGCGACCTGACCTCGGACAGCCTCACCCGGACGGTCACCCAGCAGGTGCTCACCGCTGCCATGGACCCGGTGAACGGCATGTCCCCGTCAACAATCGGCATCAGCCTCACCCGCGACGGCCTGCTCGCCTTCGACCAGGCCAAGTTCACCGCCGCCCTCGCGAATGATCCAAAGGGAACTGAGGAGATGCTCGCCGCCATCGCCGGCCGCCTGGCCGACGCCTCCACCTCCATTTCGGACAAGTACGACGGTTCCCTATCCCAGAAAATCAACGGGCAGGACACCGTCCTGCGGAACCTCAATGACCAGATTGCCAACTGGGATACCCGGCTGGCCAAGCGCGAGGAATCCCTGGCCCTGCTTTACGCACGGCTAGAAGTTTCAATGAGCCGCCTGAACTCGATGATGACCGGTCTGGCTTCCTCGCTGGACAACCTTCCGACCTGGGGGAATGAGAAGAAGTGAACGCAGCCGCATCACGCAGCCAGTACCTGAAGGACCAGGTTATGAGTGCCACGCCGGCGCGCCTGCTCACCATGCTCTACGACCGGCTGCTGCTGGACCTTAAGCGGGCCGAGGACGCCCAGGTCCGCGGCGACTGGGCAGCGGCCTCCGAGCAGCTGGTCCACGCCCAGGCCATCATCACCGAGCTGCAGACCTCCCTGAACCGCAAGGTCTGGGACGGAGCCGAAGGCCTGTTCGCCGTATACACGTATGTGGCCAACGCCCTGGTGAACGCCAACATGACGCGGGACGTAAACCTCACCCGCGAAGCGATCACCATGATGGAACCGCTGCGGCAGAGCTGGCACGAGGCTGCGGCCGCACTGGGTCCCGGCTCAACAGGAGCCATTGGTGTTGCCTGAGCGCTCCTCCGCCGGCGAACCCGGCGAACCCAGCGAACCCCCCGGAACCCAGGAAGACCAGGAAACCCAGGGCGCCCGGGAAACCCCGGAAATCCACGGCACCCTCGAAACCCGGAAATCCCGGGAAGATCAGGAAACCCGCGGCGCCCGCGAAACCTGGGAAACCGTCCTGGACCGGCTGGAAGAAGCCGTGGAAACGGCGGCCCGCACCATGGAGGATCCGCTGGCAGCACCGCGGATCGAACTCTGGTCCCCTCCGCAGGATCCGCTGCCCCCGGAGCTGGCGGCCCGGACTCAACGCCTGATCGAGGCGCAGAAGGCCCTCATGGAACGAATGGAGAGCCGCAGGCAGGAAGCCGGCAAGCAGATGGGCGCCCTGCGCCGGGTTCCCGGTGTCGGAACGGCCGGACCCTCGCTCTACCTCGACGTCTCAGGCTAGCTTCAACCTGCGCGGAGCCGCCCGCCGCCGTGGACGTCTCCAAGCCCCTCCGCTTTGGGACTTCCCTGCCACTTGGGGACTTTCCTGCCGCGGCGCCGCGCAGGAATGTCCCAAACCGGCAGGAATGTCCCAAAGTGCAGTAAACCGGGACCCTGAACCTGTCCCAAAGGGGAGGCATGTCCCAAACCGGAGGAAACCCACCCCCGGGGACCTGCCCAAAGGGGAGGAATGTCCCAAAGTGCAGTAAACCGGGACCCTGAACCTGCCCAAAGCCCAGGAATGTCCCAATCCGGAGGCCTGTCCCGAACCAGTGCGCCAGCAGACTCCACAGCAGCACCAAACAACAACAGCACAACCCGCCGCCAAACGCAGGACCGGCCACAGCCACAGCCGCAGCTGCACCACCTAACGCCAGTGGGGAAAGTGCCGATATTTCCTTACAGAGCACGGATAGCTCGTCCCCCCAAGGCCAAGGATGGCCGCCCCCACCGAGAGTGTCAGGTTTTGGCTGTGTTTGATTCCGTATCATCCCTTGCCCTGCAAAGTGCCTTGAATGGCCTTTCCCTGCGTCAGCGCGCTATCGCAAACAACATCGCGAATGTGAACACCCCCGGTTACACCGCGCAGCGCGTCTCCTTCGAGGCTGAACTTTCCCGCGCCGTGGCCAAGGGGACCGGAACGGTTGCACCCGCCATGGCCCGCTCGCTGGAGCCGGTCAACCTGGAGGGCAACAACGTCAACCTGGACACCGAGACCATTTCAAACGTTGATACCGTCCTGCGCTTCCAGTTCGCCGCCCAGGCTGTGGGCGGGGAAGCGAACTCCCTGCGCACCGCGATGAGGACCCAGTAATGACCTTCGATGCGATCGGCATTGCCGGCACCTCCATGAATGTCCACCGCAAATGGCTCGACGCCGTGGCGGACAACATTGCGAACGTCAATACGGCCAAGTCCACGGACGAGGAAGCGTTCCGTGCCCGCTACCTCCGAGCCCAGGAAGGTGAAGGCGTCTCCGGTGTTTACGTGGCCTCCGCGGAGTTCGGCGACGCCGAGGGCCGCATGGTCTACGAACCGGAACACGAACTGGCCGACGCGGACGGCTACGTCCGCTACCCGGACATCGACCTCGGGGAGCAGATGAGCGCCCTGATCATTGCCCAGCGCGGCTACCAGGCCTCCGCCGCCGTGGTGGAGCGGGCCCGGTCAAGCTATGAAGCCGCCCTGCAGATTGGAAAGAACTGATGCCCAGCACTATCGCCGCCGTCCAGGCCGTTGCTCCGTCCGCCTACCTGGATGCCTCCGCAGACGCCTCCGCCCCCGCGGCCCCGGCCGGAACGAACGGCCCGGCGTTCGCTGCCCAGCTGGCCGGTGCCGTGGACAACGCTCAGGCGCTCTCCTCCGAATCCAAGACGCTGGCGATCCAGGCCGTCACCGGGGACCTGAACGATGTCCACCAGGCCACCATTGCCTCCACCCGGGCCAGCCTCACGCTGGAACTTGTCGCAGCCGTCCGCAACAAGGGCGTTGACGCGTTCAACGAGATCATGAGGATGCAGGCCTGATGCCCCCAAAGATCAAAGCTGCGCTGACCAGCCTCAGCGCCTCGGCCGGCGGGTTCTCCGTGGCCCAGAAGACGATTGCGGGCATCGGCGCCGCGGTACTGCTTATGGGCGGGATCTTCCTGTACCAGTTCATGACCAAACCTTCCATGACCCCGCTGTTCTCCGGGCTGTCCTCGGCGGACGCGAACGCCGTCGTCGAGCAGCTGCGCTCAAACGGCGTCGCCTACGAAATCACCGGCGGCGGGGGCACCATCATGGTGCCGGACGAAGCCGTCTACGAAGAACGCATGAAAGCTGCCACGGCAGGCATACCGGCGCAGAAAACCGGCGGCTACTCGCTGCTGGATGACATGGGCGTCACCAGCTCCGAGTTCCAGCAGGACGTCACCTACAAGCGGGCGCTGGAAGGCGAACTGGCCGCCACCATCAGCTCGCTCGACGGCGTGCAGAACGCCTCCGTGCAGCTGGCCCTGCCCGAAACCACGGTCTTCGTGGCGGAGAAGGGCAAGGCGACGGCGTCGGTCTTCGTTGAAACCCAGGCCGGCCGGAACATAAATGATGACCAGGTGCAGGCAATTGTCCACCTCACCTCCGCCGCGATCGACGGGCTGGACGCCGAGAACGTTGCCGTCATTGATTCGCAGGGCAACGTGCTCTCCGCCGTCGGCACCGGCGCCACCGGCTCCGCGGACAAGCAGGCCTCCGACTACGAGACCCGCGTGGCAGCCTCCGTGCAGTCACTGCTGGACCGGGTTGTGGGCTCCGGCAACGCAACAGTCGCCGTCGCCGCGGACATGAACTACGAATCCGGAAACCGGACCGCGGAAACCTTCACCGGTGCCGGCGCGGACGTTCCGGCCCTGAACGAACAGAGCGCCACCGAGCAGTACACCGGGGGCGGCGGACCCAACACCGCCGCCGGAGTCCTGGGACCGGACAACATTGCCGTGCCCGGAGACGCCGCGAACGACGGCGAATACACCTCCGAGTCCACCACCAAGAACAACGCCGTCAACAAGGTCACCGAAACCACGATGATCCCGGCAGGCACGCTGAACCGGCAGACCGTCTCCGTGGCCATCAGCCGGGAAGCGGCCGCGGGAATCAACCAGGCCGCCCTGATGGGCCTGGTCCGCAACGCGGCCGGCATCGACGCTGAACGCGGGGACGCGGTCACCCTCGAAATCCTCCCGTTCAACAACGCCGACGCCGCCGCAGCGCAGGAAGCCCTCGCGGCAGCCGAGGAAGCCGCGGCCGCGGAACGGCAGGCAGAGCTGATCCGCAACCTGGTGACCATCGGATCGGTGGTGCTGGCGGTCCTGATCCTGCTGGTGATCTTCGCCCTGCGCAGCCGCCGCACCTCCCGGCAGGCCCTGGACCTGGCACCGCCCATGGACCTCGGCGAACTCGACGACGGCACCTCCCTGGTCTCCGCCATCCCGCTGGAACCCACACCGACCACCAACAGCATTCCGGTGATCGAACCGCTGGCGCAGGAACTGAGCGACGCCGGCATCCGCCGCGAACAGGTCCAGGCACTTGCCGTCTCGGAACCGGCCAAGACCGCCGAATACCTGCGGGCACTGATCGATAACAGGACGAGCGTATGACAGCGACCACCACGGCCATCGACCTGACCGGCATCCAGAAAGCCGCCGTCGTCCTGATGCAGCTCGGCCAGAGCGCCGCCGTCGAGGTTATGAAGCACCTCAGCGAGACGGAAGCAGAGGAAGTTGCCGCCGAGATTGTGCGCCTGCGACGGGTCAGTCCGGAAGTTGCTGAACGAGTCATGGAAGAGTTCCACACGCTCTCCATCTCCGGCCGGACACCCGCGCGCGGCGGGCAGGAACTGGCCGAAGGGCTGCTGGAAGGCGCCTTCGGTGCAGAGAAGGCCTCCGGACTGCTCGGACGAATGAACGCCACGCTGGCCGGCCGGTCCTTCGAATTCCTCGAAGACGCCGAACCCGGGCAGCTGCTGGGCATCCTGGACGGTGAGCTGCCGCAGACCATCGCCCTGGTGCTGGCCCACCTGCGCCCCGCAGCGGCGTCGGCCGTTATTGCCGGCCTGCCCGAGGGCACCCGCACCGAGGTCGCGCACGCCATCGCCACCATGTCACCGGCCGCACCCGAAGCTGTCACGATCGTCTCCGACGTCCTGAAGGTCCGGGCCGGCGCCGTCGTCGCGCCCCGCGAAGCCGCTGAGGTTGTGGGCGGTGTGCAGCCGCTCGTGGACATCATCAACCGCTCCGACGTCGCCACGGAGAAGGCGCTGCTGGCCGGACTGGATGAGCTGGACCCGCTGCTTGCGGAGGAAGTCCGTTCCCGGATGCTCACGTTCGCGGACATTGTGAAACTGGACGCCCCGCACATCCAGTCGATCCTGCGCTCCCTGGACCTGCGGGTGCTGGCCACCGCCATGAAGGGTGCGCCCGCCCAGGTCACTGAGGCGATCTACAAGAACATCTCCGAGCGCAAACGGGAGAACCTGGACGCCGAGATCGAGAACCTCGGTCCGGTGCGGATGAAGGCCGTCGAAGAGGCCCGCTCCGAGATTGTCCGCCAGATCCGCGAGCGGGAAGCCGCCGGGGACATCGATGTGCGCCGCGGCGAGGAGGACGAGTTTGTCTTCTGAGGCGTTCAGCGCGCTGGCCTACCCGGTGCTCCGGGACGAGGCTACGGTACGGATCCAGGAGCAGGCCCGCGTCCGCGGCCATGCTGCCGGATACGCCGACGGCGCTGCCCTGGCCCGCGCGGAAGCCGCCGAAGCAGCGGAAGCGGCCCGGCAGGCTGCAGCCGCCGCGGAACAGCAGGCCCGGGTCCGGGTGAACGAACTCATCAGCTCCCTCAACACGGCAGTGGATGCCCTCCACGCCCGCACCGTGCCCGTGCTGGAAGCCCTCGAACACCAGCTGGCCGACGCCGCCGTGCAGATCGCGGAAGCCCTGCTGGGACGCGAACTGGAAACGTCAGAGGACTCCGCACGCTCCGCCCTGCACCGGGCCCTGAACCCCGCAACACCCGCCCCGGTGCACACCATCCGGATGAACCCGGCGGACCTCGCTGCTGTCCCCGACGAGTGCCGGAGCCAGATCCGGGCGGTTCTGGTCGCGGATCCGTCCCTGGACCGGGCTGACGCCGTGGCCGAATACCCTGACGGTTACCTCGACGCACGCCTGTCCACCGCGCTGGCCCGGCTCAAGGCAGCCCTGGCGGAGGACGCATGACTTCCACCGCCTACCGGCCCGCCGCCGTTCCCTTCGCCCGGGCGCTGAATGCTGCCAGGCCGCAGTGCACCGGCACTGTCAGCGCCGTCGTTGGCCTGGGTGTGGAGGTATCCGGCCTGGACGCCTCCATCGGTGACCTGCTCACCCTGGGCGAAGCCGGTACCGACGCGGAGGTCGTGGCGGTCGGCAGCGGCAGACTGCAGTGCATGCCGCTGGGCCGCACCGCCGGCCTGGCTGCCGGCGACCCGGTACGGGCCAAGGGCAGCCCCATCCGGGTTCCCACCGGAACCGGCCTGTTCGGCCGGGTACTGGACGGGATCGGCCGGCCCATCGACGGCAAGGGCCCGCTCTCCGTCACCGGAACGGCAGCCGTTGAAAACCGGGCGCCCAACGCCATGGCCCGGGCACGGATTTCCGAACAGCTCGCTACGGGCGTGCGGGTGCTGGACACCCTCACCACCATCGGCAAGGGCCAGCGCATGGGCCTGTTCGCCGGCTCCGGCGTCGGCAAGTCCTCCCTGCTGTCCATGATCGCCCGGGGCACCGAAGCCCAGGTGTCCGTGATCGCCCTGGTGGGGGAGCGCGGGCGTGAAGTGCGCGAATTCCTCGAAGACGACCTCGGTGCCGAGGGCCTGGCCCGCTCCATCGTCGTCGTGGCCACCAGCGATGAACCGGCCATGATGCGCCTGCGCGCCGCCTACACGGCTACCCGCATCGCGGAGTCCTTCCGCGACGCGGGTGCGGACGTGCTGCTGATGATGGATTCACTCACCCGGGTGGCCATGGCGCAGCGCGAAATAGGTTTGTCGGCAGGCGAACCCCCGGCGACCCGCGGCTATCCGCCGTCGACGTTCTCCGTCCTGGCGCAGCTGCTGGAACGCGCCGGCACGGACGTAAGCGGATCAGTCACCGGCATGTACACCGTGCTGGTTGACGGCGATGACCACAACGAACCGGTGGCCGATGCCGCCCGGTCAATCCTGGACGGACACGTTGTCCTGGACCGTAAACTCGCCGTCGCCGGGCACTTCCCCTCCATCGATGCACTGGGGTCCATCTCCCGGGTGGCTTCCAAGGTGTGCACCCCGGAGCAGGCGGCAATGGCCTCTCTCCTGCGCCGGGTCATGGCGGCCCGCCGGCAGGCACAGGACCTGATCGACGTCGGCGCCTACCAAAGCGGGGCCAACCCGCTGGTCGACGCCGGAATTGCCCACGCAGATGCAATCAACGCCTTCCTGCAGCAGCGCATGGATGACCAGACGCCATTCGGTGAATCCTGGGCCCGGCTGCAGGCGCTGACCCAACCACTAGGAGGACTCTGATGGCACAATTTCCGCTGGCCGGACTGCTGCGCCTGCGCGGCATTGAGCTCGACGCCGCCTCCGGGCGCCTGGCCGGAGCCAACCGCCGGGTCCAGGAGAGCCGGGAACGCCGCGCCCGCTCCGTTTCCAGTCTGGGTGCCTGCGACACGCATCCCGCTGACGGCCCCGCACTGCTGGCCATTGCCGCCGCGCGTTCCGCAGCGCGGTCCCAGCTCGCCGCGCTGGACGCCCTGATCACAACCGCCGACGCCGAACAGCAGGCCGCGCAGGCACAGTACCGGGCGGCGAAAATGCGGACCGTGCCGCTGGAGAAAATGGCGGCCCGGCACCAGCTGGAGCAGACCGCGGCCGAACTGAAAGCCGAACAGTCCGCGCTGGACGAATCAGCCATCCGCCGGACCTCGTCCCGGTGAGCACCTCAATGAACATGACAGCACCGAAGGAAAGGACACCCCGTGCCGGCAATTGAAGCACTGGGACGGATCAGCGAGATCCGGGCAGCGATTGCAGAGCTGAGCACCGCTCCGGTGGCCCGCCCTGCCGCTGCCGCATCCGCCGCGCCGTCGTCCGCCGCCGGCTTTGCCGGAGTGCTGGCCGGACTGGCTTCCCCGGACGCCGCCGGCCAGGCGCCCCTCTCCGGGCCGCTCACCGGGGACCAGGCCGCGCTTGCGCAGCAGGTCACCGCTGCCGCTGAAAAGTACATCGGCCTGCCGTATGTGTGGGGCGGAAACGATCCGGCTGTGGGACTGGACTGTTCCTCCTTTGTGCAGAACGTGTTCAAGGACCTGGGCTACTCGCTGCCGCGGGTCACGTATGACCAGATCAACCAGGGCCGCCCCGTCGGGTCGCTGGCGGAGGCGCAGCCAGGTGACCTGCTTTTCACCCACAACACCGGCCACGTGGCGATTTATCTCGGCAACGGAAAGGCCATAGACGCCCCGCAGCCGGGCCAGACCATCCAGATCCGGGATGCCTGGGAAAACGACTCCAACATCACTGCCATCCGCCGCATCCTGCCCGACGCCGCTGCCTCCACAGCGCCAGCCCCTGACCTTGCCGGCGTGATCGCCTCGGCACAGGCCAGCCTGCTGGCAGGTGCCCGGTGAACCTGTCCGTCACGGTGGCCGTCCCCGCACCGGCCATTCCCTCACAGGCAGGACCCGGTGCCGGCGCGGCCGCCGGCGTGGGAACCGGTGCGGGAAGCGGCAGTGCCGGAGCCTTCCAGTCCCTGCTGGAAGCCCTCGCCGTCCTGCCGGGGAACCGCCAGGTCCCGGGCACGCCGGCTGCCGTCCTGCCCGGGGACGGACCCGAAGACCCCGCGGCGGAGACCGGCCAGACGGATCCGGAGACGGCTGGTTCCGCTCTTCTGCCGGACGGTACAGGTACCGCGCCTGCTGGTTTCAGCTACGGCGCAGGAACCGCCGCCGCGGAGGCGCCCCAGGTGCCGGCTCCGGACGCGATCGGAACGGACTCTGCGGCGGAGCTGCATCCGGGTTCCGGCATGGCTGCAGCAGGCACGGCCGTCTCCACCGTCCTGCCAGCCGCAGCGGCCGTCGCCGCGGGTGCTTCCGCCGCAGCCGCACCGGGAGTCCCCGCTGCCCCACATCCGACCCGCACGGTCGCAGCTCCCGTGCCGGTTCCGCCCACTGGAACCCCGGCAGCTGCGGACCCGGCGCGCCCGGCCACCCCCGCGCCGCCGTTCCCGCCTGCCGCCCTCCGCGAAACCGGACAGGTGCTGCGCCCTTCGGCGTTCCCGCTTCCGGCTGCATCCACTGAAGCTGCCGGGCACCCGGAATGGCTGACCGGAACGGCAGCATCCAGCCAGGTGCCCGGCGTGGTCCCGGCCGTTCCTCCCGCCGCCCAGGCTGCAGGAACTGCGGCGGCAGCACCGCCGCTGCCCGCCGCCGCGCCGCAGCTGCACACCCAGCTGGCGAAACCCGTGTTCAGCCTGCTGGCCGCTGGGGACGGCGAGCACGTTATGACGCTCAAGGTCACCCCGGAATCCCTGGGCACTGTCACCGTCCGTGCGGTCATCGGAGCCGACGGCGTCCGGCTGGAACTGTTTGCCGCTGACGCCGGCCGGGAAGCTGTCCGCGCTGTGCTGCCTGACCTGCGCCGGGAACTGGCCGGATCCGGATTTAATGCCTCGCTTGACCTGGGCAGCGGCTCACGCCCGAACGGGGAGACCGGCCAGGACCAGCACCGCGCCCCCGGCCGCGGGGAAGTGCCGGAGCTTCCGGCTGCCGCTGTCCGCCCGCAGGACCCAGCGCCATCCCATCCCATTCCGGACGGGGCTTCGGCCCTGGACATCCTCGCCTGAGAAAGCCAAGGAGCACCTGTGCCCATCGAAAACGTAACTACCGTCCCGGCAGCCGCCGGCGCGAGCCTGTACGCCGCACCCGCGGCCCGCACTCCCAAACAGTCCATGGACGGGGACCTGTTTATGTCGCTGCTGGTTACCCAGCTGCAGAACCAGGACCCGTCTTCTCCGATGGACACAAACGCCATGATTTCCCAGTTCACTGAACTGGCCATGATGGAAAAAACCGATGCACTGGCTGCCACCAGCGCCGAAGGCTTCAGCCTGCAGATGCGCATGGCGGCTGCGTCCCTGATCGGGCAGGCCGTCTCCTACACCGGCGATGACGGCCAGGACGTCTCCGGCACGGCCCGGTCCGTCTCCTACACGCACGGGGTTCCTACCGTAAACGTTGACGGAACCGATGTTCCCCTTGACTCCATTTCCGCCGTATCAGCTGCAACTGCCTAACCAGAAAGGCTCCACCATGCTTCGCTCCCTTTACTCCGGCATCTCCGGCCTGAGCGCCCACCAGAAAATGCTCGACGTCACCGGCAACAACATTGCCAACGTGAACACCACGGGCTTCAAGTCCTCCGCCGTCCAGTTCCAGGACACGCTCTCGCAGCTGGTGTCCGACGGTTCCGGCCCCACCGGACAGATTGGCGGCCGGAACCCCGCGCAGATCGGCCTGGGCGTTCAGCTGGCCGGAATCAGCACCAACTTCACCCAGGGGTCCACACAGTCCACCGGCAAGGGCACGGACCTGATGATTTCCGGCGACGGTTTCTTCGTCACGTCCAAAGCCGGGGACACCATGTACACCCGGTCCGGCGCGTTCTCACTGGACCAGGCCGGGAACCTGGTTTCCTCTGACGGCGCGTTCGTCCAGGGCTGGGGCGCCGTGAACGGCGTCATCCAGAACGGCGGACCCACCTCGAACATCGTCCTCTCCGGCCAGACCCTGGCTCCTGCCGCGGCCACGACCGCTGCCGTCATGGCCGGGAACCTGCCCGCGGAAGCCGCGGCAGGGGACCAGTTCGTACGCGAGATCGAGGTGTACGACGCCGCGGGTGCCGCCAGCAGCCTCTCCGTCACCTTCACCCGCACCGCCGCCGGCTGGGACACCTCCGCCGCCCTGGCGGGCGGGGCCACCGCCACCGGAGCCATGACGTTCACCAACGGCGTCCTGACCGGCGGCGGCACCCTGAACGTCGGGGGCATCGGAATCGACCTCAGCACGGTGACCGGTTACACCGGGATGAACACCATCGCCGCGAAGTCGCAGAACGGCTCTGCTGCCGGAACCCTGGAGTCCTTCTCCATCGGAGCGGACGGAACCATCACCGGTTCCTTCAGCAACGGAACCAAGATCGCCGTCGCACAGCTGGCCATGGCCACCTTCGACAACCCCGGCGGACTGGAGAAGGCCGGAAACACGTCTTACGCAGCGTCCGTGAACTCCGGCAACGCGATCATTGGAACCGGCGGATCCGCAGGATTCGGCACCATGTCCTCAGGTTCGCTGGAAATGTCCAACGTGGACCTTTCCCAGGAATTCACCAACCTGATCATCGCCCAGCGCGGTTTCCAGGCGAACTCGCGCATCATCACCACCTCTGACTCCGTCCTGGAGGAACTGGTGAACCTCAAGCGCTAACCGCACTCAGGGACTCGCACGGGGTCCCTGATCCCGGTTAGGCCCCCCAGCTGCCTGCCCCGGTGCTGCCGTCCCCCGCGGCGGTACCGGGGCAGGCTTCCTTAAGCAGCGCGCACGGTCCCTGCTGCTGAGGACGGGGCTGCTAACTTCAGCGCTCCCGGTGCCGATATTGCCTGTAGGGAGGTTGGCTGAAGCGGCCGGCCCCGGCACCAGACAGGGCACCATGATCATTCTTACCCGGTTCAACGGAGCGCAGTTCGCGGTCAACCCGGACTTAGTTGAACGTATCCAGTCCAACCCGGATACAACGCTGGGAATGATCGACGGCACCTCCCACGTGGTTCGCGAGACGCTTCAGGAAGTCATCGAACTGGTTCGCGACTGGAAAGCCAGCGTGCTGCTCCGGGCCCGAGAACTCGACGCCGATCCGGAGCGTCCGGCTCTGCGTGTCCTGCCCCCGACACCCACCGGAAAGTGACTGTCCCATGGATCCCGCAACACTAATCGGACTGGTCATCGCCTTCGGCTCGCTGTACGCCATGATCGCCCTGGAAGGGGCGCACGTCAGCGCGATCCTGCTGCCGGCGCCCATGATCCTCGTCCTCGGCGCCACGATCGCCATCGGCATCGCCTCCTACACCGTTCGGGACAGCATCTCGGCGTTCAAAGCCGTCCTTCCCGCCGTGCTGGGCAAGCCGGCCAAGGTCGGCGAAAGCATCAAGGACCTGGTCCGCTACGCCGAGGTCGCCCGCTCGAAGGGCCTGCTCGCCCTGGAAGAAGCCAGCACGGAAGCCCGGACGGAGTTCGAGCGCAAGGCGCTGCAGAACGTTGCCGACGGTACCGACCCCGAAGAACTGCGGGTCATGCTCGAGGACGAAATCGAGAGCCGGCATGACCGCGGGCGCACCAACGCCAAATTCTTCGCCGCGCTGGGCGGATTCGCGCCCACCGTGGGCATCATCGGCACCGTGGTGTCCCTGACCCACGTGCTGGAGAACCTCTCCAGCCCGGAAAACCTCGGCCCGATGATCGCCACCGCGTTTGTGGCCACGCTCTGGGGCCTGCTCTCCGCCAACTTCATCTGGCTTCCCATCTCCGCCCGCATTGAACGGATGAACGAGCTCGAAAGCAAAGCCATGACCGTGCGCATGGAGGGAATCCTGGCAATCCAGAACGGTATGCAGCCCCTGCTCCTGGGTGAACGGCTCACCGCACTGGCCGGCGATGCCGCCGCAGACGGCAAGGCGCGTGAGCGTGAGTCCGTTCCGCTGAGCAGGCTCTCGGACGCAGCATGAACCGGCGCCGCCGCGTCAACCGGGGCACCCCCCATCACGTTGACGAACGATGGATGGCTTCCTACATGGACATGGTCACCGTCCTGATGTGCCTGTTCATTGTTCTCTTCGCCATGTCCACCGTGGACCAGGAGAAGTACGAGCGTCTCAAGGAGTCCCTGGCTACTGGCTTCGGTGACACGCCCAGTGAGCTGGTCGACGCATCGGCAGGCATGGTGGTTCCGGAGGAAAGCGCCGGGGAAACCACCGAACTCTTCTCCGACCTGGAACTGGCCCGGCTGGAGGTCCAGGAGATGAACGCCCTGCAGCAGGACCTGCTGGGTGAACTGGACACCCTCGGCCTGGGGGACAGCGTGCGGTTCGCCATGGGCGAGGACGGACTGACCATGCGCATGGTCAACTCGGAGGCCTTCTTCGGCCCGGACTCGGCCACGCTCCTGGACACCGCGGTGCAGGTCCTGGACCGCACCGCGCCGGTGATGGCGGAGTCCGGACGGCACATCTCCGTGGAGGGGCACACTGCGGCTCAGCCCGGTGACGCACCGCTGCTGGACTGGGAACTCTCCAGCGAGCGGGCCGTGAACGTGGTCCGCTACCTGATCAGCAACGGCGGAATCGCGCCCACCGGAATCGACGGTACCGGCTACGCCGGTTACCGGCCGCTGATGGAAGGTTTCTCCCCGGAAGCCATGCAGGCCAACCGCCGCGTGGACCTGGTCCTTCATTCGGACGAACCCGATTCGGTGCGTGCCCTGATTCCGCGGGTGCTGGCTGAACAGGGCCAGTAAGTCCTTACCCGCCGAAAGAGGCAGCCGATAGTGGAAACAGTGAACGCTGACCAGAACATGCGCCCGGGTATCCGGCACCAGGCCCAGGCCGTGGAGGTGTACGACTTCCGCCGGCCCACCACCCTGGCCCGGGAACACTCGCGTGTGCTTGAACTGGCTTTCGAGTCCTTCGCCCGGCAGTGGGGCACACAGCTCAGTGCCAAGGTGCGCGGCAAGTCAACGGTCGTCAGCGAGTCCGTGGCAATGCTGACCTATGACGAATACGTCTCCTCCCTGCCCGGCACCACCACCATGGTTCTCGCCGATGTGCAGGGAACGGATTCACGGGCCGTGCTGCAGTTCCCCATCACCTCGGTGCTGTCCTGGATCATCCGCCAGCTGGGCGGAAACGGCTCGCAGAAACCGCCGCTGCGCAAACTGACCCCGGTGGAGCATTCACTCGTCTCGGCCCTGGCCACCGATGCCCTCGCGGACCTGCAGTACTCCCTTGGCGGGCTTATGGCTGAACACGGGCTGCGCGTGGCTTCCATCCAGGACAACTCACAGTTTGCCCAGGCAGCCGCGACCACTGACCTGATGATCGTGGCAAAGTTCACCGTCAGCGTTGGAGAGGACACCTGCGAGGCCAGCGTGGCGCTGCCCGCGGACGTGATCCTCCAGCAGCTGGGCGCACTGAATCCCATGGACACCGAGAGCGACGCCGCGGAACGGATCCGCGGCCAGCTTGGCGAAGTGCCGGTTTCAGTCGGACTCCGGCTGCGTTCCATTCCGGTCAAGCCCGGTCTGGTGCTTGGCCTGAAGACCGGGGACCTTATTCCGCTGCCGCACCAGCGCAGTGAACCCCTTTACGTCTCCGTCGAGGAGCATCCCCTGTACCGCGCGGCTGTTGGATCCAACGGTTCCCGCCTGGCCGCCGCGATCGTTTCCACCGAGGAGCACTCCAAATGATCACCACTACCCCCACTGCCGCAGCAGAAGCACTTGCCGCTGCGCTGCCCGTAACCTCCGCCGTGACACCCGTGCTCGTTCCGGGGGCCGTGGCTCCCCAGGCCGGTGAAATCCTCAGCGCCAGCTTCGTCGGCAACCCCTCCGCTGACCTGGCGCTGGCCCTGACCGACCCCTCGGCGATCCTCGGCGGAGCCGGCAACGGGCTGCTCGCCCTGAGCGACATGCTGCGCCCGGCCCTGGAAGCCGCGGCTTCCACCCTGGGAACCGGTGTCCTCGGCGAAGCTTCGGTGTCCGGAACTGACCCCGTGTTCACCGACGCCGACGCGTCAGTCTTCTCGCTCCAGACCGCCGCCGGGACCCTGGGGTACTTCGCAGTACGGGTCCGCGGCAACGCATCCGGTGCAGCTTCCGGCCTGCAGCCCCTGACCATTCCCGCCCTGGAGAAGCACCTCTCCCGGATCAACGACGTCGAAATGACGCTCACCGTGGAAATCGGCCGCACCCGCATGGCAGTCCGGGACGTCCTGAGCCTGGAACCGGGCGGAGTGATTGAACTGGACCGCTCCGCCGGCGCCCCGGCGGATGTCCTGCTGAACGGCCGGCTCATTGCCCACGGCGAGGTCGTCGTCGTGGACCAGGACTACGCGGTGCGGATCACCCGGATCCTGGACCTCGAGGGCCTGAGCTGACCCGTGGACTTCCTCATGATCATGAGGGTGGTCCTGTCCCTGGCCGCGGTATTCGGACTGCTCTGGTTCTTCCAGCGGAAGATGGCGCGCGGCGCTGGAGCGCAGGAGCGCCGCATCACGGTGGTGTCCAAGCAGGGCCTTACGCCCAAGGCTGCAGTCGTCACGGTTGATACCGAGGGACGGCGCTTTGTGCTGGGCGTGACCGAGGCGTCAGTGAACGTACTTTATGAAACGGCGGCGCCGGAAGAACCCGCCGCAGCCCCGGAAACCCCGGCCAAAGCCGGTCCCCAAAGCTGGGAAGCCGTCTCCGGATCCATCCTGGACCCGAACGCCTGGAAACAGCTGTCCGGTGCCCGCCGGCACAGGCGCAGGCACTAATGGCCGCAACCATCCTGCGCCGGAGCGGGACGCTGGCGCTGGCGGTGTTCTTTGCCGCCGTCCTGCTTCTTCTGGGTGCCGCGGCCGGCCACGCCACCGTCCTGGACCCGGCTCCGCCCGCCGTCCCGGAGCTGCCGGCCGAACCCGGAGATCCGGGCGGACTGTCGGTGGAAATCAACGGTCCGGACGGCACCCCCTCCGGTGCGATCGTCACGCTGCTGGGCATCACCCTGCTCTCCGTGGCACCGTCCCTGCTGCTGATGCTGACTTCGTTCACGAAGATCTTCATTGTCCTGGCGATCACCCGGAACGCCCTCGGACTGAACACCACCCCGCCCAACCAGGTCATCGCGGGCCTGGCCCTGTTCCTCTCCCTGTTCATCATGGCTCCGGTGATCGCCGCGGTGAACGCCGACGCCATCCAGCCCTACCTGGACGGCTCAGTCGACTTCACCACTGCCGTGGAGGCCGCCGGCGGCCCGCTGCGCGAGTGGATGCTGCGCTACACCCGGGAAGAGGACATTGCCCTGATGTCCCGGGCCGCAGCCCTGGAAAACCCGGCGACTCCAGCCGACGTCGCCTTCACCACGCTGATCCCCGCGTTCGTGCTGTCCGAGCTGCGGGCTGCGTTCATCATCGGCTTCGTGATCTTCATACCGTTCCTGATCATCGACCTCATCGTCTCCGCAGCCCTGATGTCCATGGGCATGATGATGCTCCCGCCGGTGATGATCTCCCTGCCCTTCAAAATCCTGCTGTTCATCCTGGTGGACGGCTGGGCGCTGGTCATCACCGCCCTGGTCCAGAGCTATTCGGGAGGCTGACGTGGATACAAACGCAGTTCTGGACATTGGGGTGCAGGGGCTCTGGACAGCGGCCAAACTGGCAGCCCCCGTGCTGCTGACCGCCCTGGCAGTGGGTTTTGGAATCTCCCTGATGCAGTCGATCACCCAGATCCAGGAAGTCACGCTCTCCTTTGTGCCCAAGGCCGTGGCAGTCTGCGTGGCCCTGCTGGTCTGCGGCCACTGGATGATCCAGGAGATGGTCCACTTCACGAACGAACTGTTCGAGAAGATACCGTCCCTGCTCAGCGGAGGATGACGTGGAAATCACCCTGGACTTCGCGTGGCTGGAGGCAACCATGCTCGCCGGGGTACGGATGGCAGCGTTCGTGGTAATCGCCCCGCCCTTCTCGTACCAGGGATTCCCCATGCGCATCAAGGCGATCCTTGCCCTGGGCCTGGCGCTGGCCGTCTCTCCGCTGGTGACGCCCGGGTACCAGATCCAGTCCACCGGCGGGTTCTTCACCGCCCTGGTGCTTGAAGTCCTCACCGGTGCCGCGCTGGGTTTCCTGGTCTATCTGGTCTTCGCGGCCGTGCAGACCGCCGGGGCGCTGATCGACCTGCAGTCCGGCTTCACCATGGCCCAGGCCTTCGACCCCGGACAGAACGTGGTGGGAGCGCAGTACACCAAGCTCTTCAACATGACTGCGATCGTGCTGATGTTCACCTCGGACGCCTACCAGCTGATCATCGCGGGCCTGGCCCGCTCCTTCAACGCGCTGCCCGTAGGCGGCGGACTGACCCTGGACGCCGAACTCCTGGTCACCGGCGTTTCGCAGATGTTCCTTGCCGCACTCCAGATTGCCGGGCCGCTGGTGGTGGTGCTGTTCCTGGCCGACGTTGGGCTGGGCCTGCTGACCCGCGTGGCGCCGCAGCTGAACGCCTTCGCACTCGGCTTCCCGCTGAAAATCCTGATCACCCTCACCATGGGCACCTTCCTCTATCTGGGGCTGCCCGGCGTCGTCTCGTCCCTGACCGACCGCGCCCTGGACCTGATGGGAGGAGCAGCCGGTGGCTGAGGATACCTCGGAAGAACGGACAGAGGAGGCCACCGACAAGCGGATGAAGGAAGTCCGCGAGAAGGGGCAGCTCCAGCGCTCCCAGGACATGACGGCCTGGGTTGGAGTCGGGGCCGCCGCCGTCATGTTCCCCGTGACCATCGAACGGGCAGCTGCCGCCGGCACCGACCAGCTTTTCAGCGTCCGGCAGGTCGCCGCGGCGCCCAGTCCGGAACTGGCGCTGGAACTGTTCGGGATCTCCCTGTCCTCCATCGGGTCCACGCTGGGACCGCTGCTGGCCGTGACGGTCGGTGCGGTGCTGACCGCCGCAGCACTGCAGGGCGGGATCCGCTTCAAGAAGTTCAAGGGCAAGTTCGAGCAGTTCGACCCGGTGAAGGGCTTGAAGAACACTTTCGGTACGCAGGCACTGTGGAACGGGGCCAAGGCCCTGCTGAAAACCGCGGTCGTGGGGCTGGTGCTTTACGTGGTGGTCCAGCAGATGGTTCCCGTGCTTATGACCGCCGGCGGCCTGCCCGTCTCCGAGCTGCTCGCCGCGGCGGGCGGGGGAGTGGGCTCACTGATCCAGTTCGCCGTCGCCGCCGGAGTGATCCTGGCGCTGGCGGACGTCCTGGTGGTCCGCAAGCGGAACCGGAAGAAAACCCGGATGACCAAAAAGGAAGTCAAGGATGAGAACAAGAGCGCAGAGGGTGACCCGCTGATCAAGTCCCAGCGCCGCGCCAGGCAGCTGGCCATGAGCCGGAACCGCATGATCTCAGCGGTGGCCGGCTCCGACGTCGTGATGGTGAACCCGACCCACATTGCCGTGGCACTGAAGTACGAACCCGGTAAATCCGCGCCGCGCGTGGTGGCCAAGGGCGCGGGAACCATTGCGGCCAAAATCCGTGAGAAAGCCGACGCCGAAAGGGTGCCGATCGTCCGCGACGTCCCGCTGGCCAGGGCCCTGCACAGCCAGTGCGAGGTGGGGGATGAAATCCCGCCGGAGCTGTTCGCCGCGGTGGCCGGCGTCCTGGCATTCGTCCTGTCCCTGAAACGCCGGGGCACGCTGGGTGGATTCCATTCCCCCGCCGGTCCGGGAGGAACCTACCTTGCCGCCTAAACCCGCACCTGCACCTGCCCTACGTCCCGCCGCCCGTCCCACCGCCCTGACAAACGGGCCCGTGCCATTCAAGGAGCACCGGTGAAAAACCAGAAACTGGCCAAACTGGCCGTGCCGATCGGCGTCGTCGGCATCATTATGCTGCTGATCATGCCGGTGCCCGCCGGTCTGCTCGACGTGCTGATCGCCGCCAACATCCTGCTGGCGCTGACCATCCTGCTCACCTCCATGTTCGTGAAGAAGCCGCTGGACTTCAGCGTCTTCCCGTCGCTGCTGCTGGTGGCCACACTCTTCCGCCTCGGCCTGAACGTGGCCTCCACCCGCCTGATCCTGGGTGAGGGGCACGCCGGCGCGATCATCCAGGCCTTCGGTCAGGTGACGGTGGGCGGCTCCCTGGTGATCGGGTCCGTGGTCTTCCTGATCCTGGTGGTGATCCAGTTCATCGTGGTCACCAAGGGTGCAGAGCGCGTTGCTGAAGTCGGTGCGCGGTTCACCCTGGATGCGATGCCGGGCAAGCAGATGGCGATCGACGCAGACCTGAACGCCGGGCTGATCACTGATGAGGAAGCTCGTCAGCGCCGGGCGGAGGTGGCGGCCGAAGCAGATTTCTACGGTGCCATGGACGGTGCTTCCAAGTTCGTCAAGGGCGACGCGATTGCCGGCATTGTCATTCTGATCATCAACATCATCGGCGGCATTGCCATTGGCACGGCGATGAACGGCATGCCGATCATGGACGCCCTGGAGATGTACGCGCTGCTCACCATCGGCGACGGCCTGGTCACCCAGATTCCCGCGCTGCTGATGGCCGTGGCCACCGGCATGATCGTGACCCGTTCCAACGCCGAAGAGGACATGGGCTCCACCTCGGCCAACCAGCTGAGCCAGTCCCGGAACGCGCTGGCCATCACCGGTGCAGCCGCCATCGTGCTGGGCCTGATTCCCGGGATGCCCAAGGCACCGTTCTTCCTGATCGGCGCCGCCCTCCTGATCGCCGCCTGGCGCATCGGCAAGAAGGAAGCGGATGAGGCGGCCGCCGTGAAGGCCGAGGCGGAGGCCCCCGCCGCGCCGCGGGAAGAGACCACCGAGGACATCATTTCCCGCATGATGGTGGACCCGCTGGTCATCACCCTCTCCCCGGACCTGGTGGACATTGTCTCCGGCAGTGATGACCTGCTGGGAAGGGTCCGCGCCCTGCGCCGGAAGGTCGCCATGGAGATCGGCATCGTGCTGCCGCCGGTGCGGACCCGGGACAACATGGACCTGCCGCCGTCCACATATGCGATCCACATCGCCGGTGTCGAAGCCGCCCGCGGCCAGGCGCCGCGCGGAAAGATCCTCGCCCTGGGCGATGCCCTGGAAGCACTGCCCGGCCCGTCCGTGGTGGAACCGGTCTTCGGCCTGGCCGGCAAATGGGTGCCGGCGGAAATGGCGCACGCTGCTGAGATGAGCGGTGCCACCGTGATCGACCGAGTCTCGGTGCTGGTCACCCACCTCTCCAGTGCGGTGCGTCAGAACGCCGACCGGCTCCTGTCCCGCGAGGACGTGCGGGTGCTGACCGAGGCCGTGAAGTCCGCCAGCCCGTCCACGGTGGAGGAACTCACGCCGGGGCTGCTGTCCCTGGCCGAAATTCACCGGGTGCTCCAGGGCCTGCTGAGCGAAGGCGTGCCGATCAATGACCTGGTGCGGATCTACGAGGCGCTGACCCTGCAGGCCAAGACCTCCACGGCACCGGAATCGCTGATCGAATCGGCGCGCCGGGCGCTGGGCGCCGTCGTCGCGACTCCGTACATCGCGGACGGCAAGCTGGCCATCATCATGATCAATCCGATCCTGGAGCAGCAGATGCTGGAGCACATGCGCCGTTCCGAGCTCGGCTCCCAAATTGTGCTGGCACCGGATCAGGTGGACTCCGCCATCCAGTCACTGCGCACCATTGTGGCCGGCGCCGAACGGGAAGGACGCAGCCCGGTTCTCGCCTGCGCCCCCGAGCTGCGCGCCGCCGTCCGGGCGCTGGTCTCACATCAGGCAGGTGGACTGCCGGTGCTCTCCTATACGGAGCTGACCAGTGCAAACGTAGCTTTTGAGACCGTAGGAGTGATGAGTGCCGGTCAAGAGATTCCAGCTTAGCGGCGCCACCCTGGCCGCTGTTCAGGCCAAGGCAGCCGAGTTTGGCCCGCAGGCGAGGATCGTTGCAGCGGACCGGGTCCGGGTGGGCG
>NZ_JAXIOM010000025.1:0-48344 GCF_049311025.1 Arthrobacter sp. 3Tela_A | reverse complement strand
GGGGGGGGGCGCGCCCCGCCCCCCCCGCGACCTCACCCCGCCGCGCCGTCTGCGGCCCGGCGCCCCCGCCCGGCCCACTTCGGAATACAGGTCGACGCCGTTGATCCGGTGATAAGTCATGTGGTCCTGCCGTGGGGTTGGTGCTGGAAGTTTGGGGCGGTCATCGACGGGAGGTTTGGTCGCGACACTGCCGCAAGGCACGACAGCGGCCCAACGCAATCACCAGTGCAACAGAGGACCCAAGGACAGGGACCACCACAGACGCGCCAAACACCAGCATTAGTCGGTGATTCGCCCATCCTAGATCACGGCCTGCCAACCACGGACGACGGCGTGAGACCGTGCGTTTACCGCGGCTGTTCAGGTGCCGGTTCCTGCCAGCCGCCGCGGTGCGTCATGGACGGCGGCACCGGCTCCGGTGCCCGCCAGAGGACGATGAGCAGGGTCGCGATCGGGCCCAGCAGGATCGAGATGAGGAACCAGTTCCAGCGTGAGCGGTTCTTCTGTTCCGCCAGGCCTGCGTTAATCAGGGCGAGGGTAAACCAGAATGTACCGGAGCTGACGTAGTTATCCATCGGGCTACCCAATCACACGTGGCGGCGGAACGCCTCGAATAGCGTCCGGCCGTTCACGCGGACAACGACGCCGGCACCTGGCTCGGTGCGCAGCCGAACCGCTGCCGGAAGGCCCGGGCGAACGTGCCGGGGTCCAGGAACCCGGAAGCAAGGCACGCTGTCTGCACGGCATGGCCCCGCACCAGGAGCTCACGGGCGTGCTCCAGCCGGACCCGCCGGATTTCTGCTGCCGGGGACGTTCCGGTTTCAGCGAACAGCGCCTGGACGGACCGGACCGAGAGGTGCGCAGCGGCGGCAAGCTCCGCCGTCGTGAACTGCGGGTCAGTGAAGCGGGTGCTGATGGTGCGGCACAGCGACTCGCGCAGTTCCGCACGGGCCTGCGCCGGCGACGTGCGCACCCCGGGGCCCCGGCGGCGCAGTTCCCGGACTATCCTGGCCTCCGCTCGCGGCTCGGGACTGAAACTCAGCAGGGTGGCGTGGCCTTCTGAGATGCTGCGTGTGGACCAGCGGACCGGACGGGTGTCCCCCTCGCGGGTGACAAACCACTCTGTTGCAGGTTCCGATCCGGCGGATCCGACAATCGGGCACTCGTGTTCGGGGTACGGGGTTCCGTCCGGACGGCGGCAGTGCAGCAGGTCATGGCTGGGACCGCCAACGACGTCGTCGTCTCCCCGGTAGCCGAGGAACCGGATCGCTTCACGGTTGGCGAGCGCCACGAGACCGTGTGAATCAATGACCCACAGCGGTACGGGTGCTTCGCGGACCACCTGCGCCAGCAGATCCATTTCCTGCCCTTTCCCTCGGCTCTCACACGGCCCCCAGTTCAACACCCTAGGAACCCTGAAAGGCGGTTCCGTTGCCTGGTTGTTTCAGGCAGGTAAAAGGCCGTGCTGGCTGCGTTTTTTGCTGGATGGGCTGCGCAAAAAGCCTGACGCGCCGCTTCCGGGCGCTCCTAGTTTGGGTTCAAGGCAAGTGCCTGCAGAACCACGTACGAGGAGATCGAACATGACGAACTGGAACACCAACCGCGACCAGGCCACGCTGAAGGTCCGCACCGCCGTCGCCCGTTCGGAGTCTTCCTGGGCGCAGCTTGCAGAGCAGCTGGACCGGCCGCTGCTGTGGACCATTGCAGCGCTTCTCGGCTCGCATCCCGTACCGGCCGAACTGGCTGAAAAGGCCGGTGAACTGCTGGACCTCGATGAGGAAACCGTCCTTGCCCTGCAGGAACAGCCGTACCGGATTGCCGGGGACTCACTCAAGGACGACCCCACGATCTACCGCTTCTACGAACTGCTGGCCGTCTACGGCCCGGCGCTGAAGGAAGCCATCCACGAGGAATTCGGCGACGGCATCATGAGCGCCATTAACTGCAACGTGGAGCTGACCCGCCGCGAGGATCCCGAAGGGGACCGCGTGCGCGTGATCATCGACGGCAAGTTCCTGAAGTACCAGTGGTAGGGGGCCCGCTATGAGCTATGTGATTCCCAAGGACTTCGCGGTCCGGATGATCGACGCCGGACACTCCAAGGTGATGCTCTCCACCCGGGACACCCTGATCCGCAGCTATATGGCCGGCGCCATCCTGGCCCTGGCGGCGGCATTTGCCGTCACGGTCAGTACGCAGACCGGGTCGCCGCTGCTGGGTGCGGTGCTGTTCCCCATCGGTTTCTGCATGCTCTACCTGATGGGCTTTGACCTGCTGACCGGTGTGTTCACCCTGGTGCCGCTGGCCTGGCTGGACAAGCGGCCGGGCGTCACCTGGAATTCGATGCTGCGCAACTGGGGGCTCGTGTTCGTCGGGAATTTCGCCGGTGCACTGACCACTGCCCTCCTGATGGCGATCGTCTGGACCTACGGGTTTTCGTCCGAGGTCAGCGAGGTGGGCCAGGCGATCGGGCACCTCGGCGAAGGACGGACCGTGGGCTACGCGGAGCACGGAGCGGCCGGCATGCTCACCCTGTTTGTGCGCGGCGTGCTGTGCAACTGGATGGTCTCCACCGGCGTCGTCGGTGCCATGATGTCCGACAGCCTGCCCGGCAAGGTAATCGCCATGTGGATGCCGATCATGCTCTTCTTCTACATGGGCTTTGAGCACTCGGTGGTGAACATGTTCCTGTTCCCGATCGGCCTGATGCTTGGCGGCGAATTCACCCTGATGGACTACCTGATCTGGAACGAGATCCCCACCGTGCTCGGCAACCTGGTGGGCGGCCTGACGTTCGTTGGCCTGATGATCTACGGGACACACGCCCGAACCGCGCCGGGACGCCAGTTCGCGGCAAAGATGAAGGTCTAGGTTCGCTGGAACGACGACGGCGGCGGGGGGGGCGGGGGGGGGGGGGGCTGGGGGGGGGCGGGCGGGGCCCGCCCCCGCTTTTCCCGGCGCCCGCAGAATCGGAGCTTAGCCCCTGACATGGGCGTATATACCAAGGGGGCTTTGCATCCGGACCGGTGCTGGGGTTGGATTGTGGGACCGCCCGCCCGTTTATCCGGAGGACAGCACCGTGACACAGCCCAGCACTGAAACAAGTACTGAAACTGAGGAAGACGCCGCCCCGGGGATGCTTGCCCCTGCCGAAGACCGGCGGGTGCTGCTGCGAAAACGTATTGGGCTGGGGCTCGGCGTCCTGCTGGCAGCAGTGATCTACCTGATCATGCCGCAGGATGTACCCCAGCCCGCCCGAGCGACAGCAGCCATCGCCGTGCTGATGGCGGTCTGGTGGATGACCGAAGCCATTCCGCTGGCAGCGACGGCGCTTCTTCCGCTCCTGCTGTTTCCGGCCCTGGGCGTGTCCACCATCAAGGAAACGGCCCCTCCCTACGCCGATCCGATCATCTTCCTGTTCATGGGCGGCTTCTTCCTCGCCCTGGCCCTGCAGCGGTGGAACCTTCACCGCCGGATAGCGCTGGCCACGGTGCTGCTGGTGGGCACCAAACCCAAACAGCTGATTGCCGGCTTTATGATCGCCACCGGCTTCCTGAGCATGTGGGTATCCAACACGGCAACGGCAGTAATGATGCTGCCCATCGGCATTTCCGTGCTGACCCTGGTAGCCAACCTCAACGAAGAGAAAAAGGCGCCGCGGAATTTCAGCATTGCGCTGATGCTCGGCATCGCATATTCAGCATCGATCGGCTCTCTCGGCACGATTATCGGCACCCCGCCCAACGCCCTGATGGTCGGCTACATGGCGGACGCGCATGATGTGAACATCGGCTTCGGGCAGTGGATGCTGGTCGGCGTGCCGCTGGCCGTCATCTTCATGACGCTGGCCTGGTATCTGCTGACCTTTGTCATCTTCAAACCGGAAATCACGGAGATTCCCGGCGGCAAGGAAATGATCCGCGGCGAGTACAAGCGCCTGGGCCGGATGTCAGTGGGCGAAAAGCAGGTGCTTGCCATCTTCGTCCTCGCCGCCGCCTCCTGGATCACGGTTCCGCTGCTGTGGCCGGATTCCTACTTCGCGGACGCTGTGATCGCCATGGGAGTGGCCATTCTGCTCTTTGTCATCCCGGCAAACATAAAGAAGGGTGTTCCCCTGCTGGACTGGTCCAGCGCCAAGGAGCTTCCGTGGGACATCCTGATCCTTTTCGGCGGCGGCCTGGCCCTGTCTTCCCGCTTCACCGCCAGCGGCCTCAGCGAATGGATCGGAACCAAGGTGTCCGGGCTGGAAACCCTTCCACTCGTGCTGATCGTGCTGGCCATAGCGGCACTGGTGCTGGGACTGACCGAACTCACCAGCAACACCGCGACGGCGGCAACCTTCCTGCCGCTGATCGGCGGCGTCGCGCTTGGCCTGGGCATCGATCCGCTGCTCCTGGTCATTCCCGTTGCCATCGCTGCCACCTGCGCGTTTATGCTGCCGGTCGCCACCCCGCCGAACGCCATTGCTTTCTCCTCCGGCCACGTTCAAATAGCAGACATGGTCAAGGCAGGCGTCTGGCTGAACCTCATCGCCCTGGTGCTAACCACCCTGGTGACCTTCACTCTGGCCGTCTGGGTCTTCGGGATCGTGTACTAGGAAGAACACTGACACCCATAAACGCCCGGAAAGAGTCCGCGGCAAGGAGGGCGGCAGCTTCGCTGCACCTGTAAATGCCGCCGACGCCGGTGCTAGCGTGGGGCACGGATTGATTCGCTGTGGGGCCGCAGGCCCTGCGGAAGGAGATCGTCATGACCCGGAAACTCCACGAATTTGCTGACCTGTACCGGCGCAGCGGCCCCTGGTGCGTCGCTTACATCGACGCTTCCGCAGGGAATGTGGACAGCCTGGAAGCCGCCGAGGTCCGCCCCGGCGACGTCAGGAAAGCGCTGGCTCAACAGGGTGCACCACCGGAGGACCAGGAAGCGGCGGAAACCGCGGTGCTTCCCGCTGAGGGGTTTCCTTCCCCCGTCTCCCGCTACCTCCTCGTCCAGCAGGGCACGGTGGCGTTAAACGAACTCCTGCCCGGAGAGCTGGTACTGCCGGAGCGGGTCTCGGTGGATCCGATTCCCGATCTGCTGCCGCTGCTCAAGCACCGCCCCGAGGAACTGCCCTACATTGTTGCGGAAGTCTCGCGGGAGGACGCGGAGATCCGCCTGCTCTTCGTCGGCCGCGAAGAGTCCTCCGTCGAGGATGTGGAGGGCGAGAAGGAAGACATCACCAAGTTGCCCGCCGGCGGCTGGTCACAGGACAAGTTCCAGCGGCAGACCGAGCAGGTCTGGAAGCGCAACGCGGACCAGGTCGCGGAGCAGATCGACCGGGTTGTGGACAGCAGCGGAGCCAGGCTGATCGTGCTTGCCGGCGACGTCCGGGCGCGGGGACTGGTGCGGGACCAGCTCACCGAAGCCCACAAGCCGCTGGTCAGCATGATCGATTCCCATATGCCGGTGGCCGGTGCCGGCCGCAGGGCTTTCGAGGACAAAGTCCAGGAGCGCATTGCCCTGCTGTGGGCTACAGAGCAGGAACAGATCATGGATCGGCTGGCTCAGCAGCAGGGACAGGCCAACCCGGAGTCTGTCACCGGTTTAGGAGGGGTGCTGACTGCCCTCCAGCAAGCCCAGGTGGAACTCCTGATCCTCAATGACACAGCGCTGGCAGACCACCATCTGCTGGCACTCGGAGCCGAACCCTGGGTGGCCAGCGCCCCGGAGCAGTCCCTCGGCGCTGAGGTCCTGGGCCAGGTCCCTGCCCCGGCAGCTATGATCCGTGCGGCTGCCCTGACCGATGCCAGTCTTCTGCTGGTGCCCGACGGCGTCCTCCCCCACGGTGTCGACGCTGCTGCCCTGCTGCGCTGGCCCACCGGCCCTGAGGCGCCGGGGAGCTGACCGGGTGTTCACCTTGGTGGGAGGCGTGATCTGGAACGAGATCCCCACTGTGCTTGGCAAGCTGGTGGGCGGGCCTGGCGAGAGCACTGCCAGTGCTGGAGGGACGGGGTTTGCCGTTACGCCTGCAGGGCAGCACGGGCGAAGTCCCGTTCCTGCGGGGTAGTGTCCGTTGCCGGCAGTCCCACATAGCCGCCAAAGAACCCGAGGTTCAGCAGGATCTGCCGGGGCCCGCGGAGAAGTTCCTGGACGGATGTGCGCGGCAGCCTGGTTCCGGCGCTGGTGGCCCAGCCGAGCATGCTCAGGCCGAATGAGACCGCTTCCACCACGTTGCTCCATGCAGTCCTCTTTCCTGCCGCGGCCTCAAGGAGGAGCAGCAGGGCAGCGTCCAGTTCGGCCTCGTGCCGGTGCCGGTGTGGCAGGGACCGGGCTAGGAAGAGCCACAGGCCAACCGGGTCATCAAGCAGTCGTTTGCCGGCAGCCGTGAGGACAAGCCGGCCCTTGAACTTGCGGATCAGGCCAAGCTCCTGAGCGCTCTCGCGCAGCTTAAGGACGGGTACGGTTTGCACCTCACGGTTGGCCTTGCCGATCCAGCTCCGGTCCCACCCGAGATCCGTCATCGCTGATTGGACCAGAGACGGAGGCAGCCAGCCTGCCGACGTCAGGGAAACGCCGTCGTTCCCTATGCGCCGGATGAGCCAGAGATACGCAGCGGTCATCGCTTCGGCGGTATCCGGGTCCACCAGAGCTGGTTGGTCGACGCCGGCACTGGCCACGTAGGCCAGGAACTCACGCCGGGCGCCCGGAAGCACCCGATGCGCCAACCCCTGGATCGCCGACGCTTCCGGCCCCACGAACAGCTCCTCTGCGAACAGGTGCCGCAAAGCATCATTGCCGGCGTCGAGGCCCGGTTCTTCCGGGTCGAAGCCGTTCCACGGACCGATTACCCCAGCCACCCACTCTTTGGCCTCGTGGTGATCGCCGCGTCCCGGGTCGGCCAGCGCCGTGAGGAGATCCTGGTAACCGTGAATCCCGCCGGAGTCTTCAAGGGGTGCCCTCCGCGAGCCTTCGACCAGGCGGGCCACGGGATCGCCGGCCAGGGCGGGGCGGCTTCCGGTGAGTTCGAGGCGATGAGTCCAGCCGTCTCCGAAATCGTATTCGTAAAACAAGTGCCTGTTCCCGGCAGTGAGCACGTCGCCCAAAACCCACTCAGACTCGGGGAGGGCGTCCTCGTGGTCTTCCACGATGGCCTCCGGGACCCAGCGCCGCGGTTCGCGCCGCGTCCCCTTGAGCGCGGACGGCGGAATGTTGGGGTCCGTGTCAGTGAAGTAATGCAAGTGGGTATCCTGCCAGCCCACGGCGGCTTGGATCACTTGGTGGAAACTGCCCAGGGTCAGTGATGAGTCGACTTCCAGGAGCCGCCAGATGCTCGGCTCACTGTCCGCGACCGTGACTCTCACCTGCAGCAAGCTCCGGTCACGGCCCTCAGTTTCTCGTGTCATCACAGCACCATCCTGCCAGTAGCCGCACCTCATCCCGGGCAATGGACGGTATGGACTGCCCGCGCCCTTCACACCTGAACTCCATGTTTGCGGGGCCAGCCGACGCCGCCCGGCCCCTTCCGGTGCGAACGGTTCAGCTGGTGGCGGCCGCCCTGGAAATGACCTCGGCGAGGTCGCGGGGACGGCTCCACATCGGCCAGTGCCCGGTGGGGAGGTCGAGGATCTCCACGTCCGTGAGCTCCGCGGTTTCGGCGAACATGGGGTGTCCCGAGCGGGCCAGCTCCATCATCTGCGCGCCCGGAATCGAGCAGCACACCAGCGTGGTGGGGATCTGGCGGCGGGCATCGTTGGACAGGTCGAGCCGCTCGCGCAGCACGGGACCGGGCTCCGGAACGGCCCGAGTGCGGAACCGGTCGAGGACCTCATCGCTCAGCCCCTCCAGGCTCGCCTGCTGTCCCAACTCATCGAAGGCCGGCAGCGGCAGCTCGGCTGCATCTTCCGGGAAGCCGGGCAGGAAGACGCTTCCCGGCCCTACCGGCCCGGAGTCGACCCACACCATCCGGTGGATCAGCTCGGGGTGCCGGTCCAGCACCAGGCTGACCGGGAAGTTGGCGCCGCTGTGCGCCACAAGGGTGACCGGCTCACCGAGGCGGGTGACGACGTCGGTAATCGCCGCTGCCTGCTCCTCGAGGGTCCGTGTTGTGCGGGCGGGATCTTCGGGGTCGAGTCCGGGCAGGGTCAGCGCGGTCGCCGCGGCGTTCCCAGCAGTGAGGTGTTCGAGGACTTCGTCCCAGGCCCAGGCGCTCAGCCAGTGGCCGGCGATCAGGACGATGGGGCTCTTCGTAGTGTTCATGTTCCTACCTTCACCCCTCGGATGGGCAGGAGTATGTCACTATTTATGTCATGAATTTTCAGGCGACCGCATGAAGCGGACCGAGCGGCTTGTAGCCCTCTCCGAGACGCTGCGGCGCAGCGGCAACCGGGGCTGCTCAGCGGAGAAACTGGCCCAAGAGTTCGGAGTCTCCGTGCGGACGGTCAAGCGGGACCTCGACGCGCTGGAGAACAGCGGGGCACCCATCTGGTCCCGCCCGGGTCCCGGCGGAGGCTACGGTCTGGCGAGTGGCGGCGCCCTTCCTCCGGTCACCCTCTCCCCTTCCCAGGCGGTGGCCCTGATGGCCGCTGTCTCGGCGGCGTCGGACGCTCCCTACGCTGACCTGGCGGCAGCCGGCGTCCGGAAAATCCTGGACGTCCTGGACCCGCGCACCCGGGCCCGGGCCGATGAACTGGCTTCCCGCGTCTGGGTCAACGCCCCGCCCGCTTCCTCCCGGGCGATCCGGTCCGCCCTGGAGGAAGCGATGGCAGACCAGCGGGTGGTGCGCATCCGCTACACCGCCAAGGACGGCGCGGTGACCACGCGCGACGTCGAACCCATCCTGTTCGCTTCCACCAGCGGCCGGTGGTTCCTGGTGGGATGGTGCAGGCTGCGGAACGGCATCCGGTGGTTCACCGTCTCCAGCATCGAACGGGCGAGTGTCACTGCTATGGCATGCACCGGGCACACCGTCGAGGAGGTCGGCGAACCTCCGGCTAATGCGCGGCCGGTGCACGGGCGGTAGGTTGGTCCTAAGCACCAGCGGTCAGGACTGCAGGATCCATGCCGCACTGTCCGGCGGCAGCATCCCGTCCGGGGTCAGCAGTTCAGACGCCAGCAGGACGTTCCCTTCAGGAAGCCGGCAGGGCTCATCACCCATGGCCACGGCAAGCAGAACATGCTCCCCCCGCGCGCAGATGAGCAGGCCGTTGTCTTCGACGCGCCAGTCGCAGGCATCGCCCGGTGTGAAGATTTCCTTGTCGATCAGCTGTCCGCGCAGTCTCAGCGCATCTCGGACGAAGTGCAGCGTTGACTGCGGATCCTTCCGGTGCGCCTCGACCGACAGCGTTCCCCAGGAGGGCGGTGTCGGCAGCCAGGGGTCTGACGCGGAGTCGGGGGAAAAACCGTAGGAGCCATCGGGTTTCATGGTCCAGGGCAGCGGCACGCGGGCGCCGTCGCGGGACACCCCGCCGCGGGCCCACATGGGGTCGGCCCGGGCGCCGAGCGGCACCTCGACGTCGGGCAGATTCAGTTCCTGGCCCTGGTAGATGTACGCGCCGCCGGGCAGTCCCAGGATGGTGAGCAGACCGGCACGCGCGCGGCGGGCCCCGCGTTCGCCCCCGCCGAACCGGGTCACGGAGCGGCTGATGTCATGGTTCTCCAGTGCCCAGGTAGGCGGCGCGCCGTGGGACCGGCGGGCAGCTTCAAGCTCACGGCCGACGGCGGCCCACGCAGCGGCGTCCCAGTCCAGCTTCACGAAGGCGAATGCGAAGGCCTGATGCATCTCGTCCGGCCGGGTGTAGCGGGCGGCCCGGTCCGGTTCCAGGTTCACCTCGCCGACGAGAATCCGGTCCGGGGTATAGGAGTCCGTCAGGCGGCGCCACCGGCGGTAGACCTCGTGCACTTCCTCCTGGTCGGAGACCTGCGGGTTGGAACGCAGGCCGTTGACCACGGTGCCGGTGCTCGCCGTGTCGGGCAGGCCCTCGGCCTTGAACAGTGCGTGCGCGACGTCGATCCGCAGGCCGTCCACACCCTTGTCCAGCCAGAACCGGAGCACGTCCTCGAAGTAGTCCCCTACCGCCGGGTTGCGCCAGTTCCAGTCCGGCTGCTCCGGTGAAAAGAGATGCAGATACCACTGGCGGTCCGTATCAGAGCCGGGGTTCGCGCGGCTCCAGGCGGCACCGCCGAAGACGCTTTGCCAGTTGTTCGGCGGGGCGCCGCCGTCGTGCCCGTCCTCGAAGTGGAACATGGCCCGCTCAGGCGACCCCGGCCCGGCTGCCAGGGCTGCCTGGAACAGCGGATGCTCCGAGGAGCAGTGGTTGGGCACCACGTCCAGGATGATCCGCAGTCCCAGCCCGTGGGCAGATTCGAGCAGTTGATCGAACTGTTCCATCGTGCCGAACAGCGGATCGACGCCGCAGTAGTCGCTGACGTCATACCCCTGGTCGATCTGGGGGGACGGCTGGAACGGGGTGATCCAGATGCCGTCCACGCCCAGTGAGGCAATGTACGGCAGCCGTTCCAGCAGGCCGGCCAGGTCGCCGACGCCGTCGCCGTCGCCGTCGGCGAAGGACCGCGGGTACACCTGGTAGATGACGGCGTCCTGCCACCAGCCGGGGCGCGGCCCGGGTGCTGCGGAATGGGTCATTTGGTGCCTCCGGAGGTGAGTCCCTCAACGATGCGGCGCTGGAAGATCAGGACCATGATCACCAGCGGAACGGTGACGATCACACCCGCTGCCATCTGCTCGCCGAAGGGCGCCTGGAACTCCGTGGCGCCGGTGAACTTGGAGATGGCAACGGTGGCGGTCTGCAGTTCCGGGTCGTTGATCATGGACAAGGCGATGATGAATTCGTTCCAGCTGTGGATGAAGGTGAGGATCGCCGTCGTGAAGACCCCGGGGGCTGCCAGCGGCAGAAGGATCTTCCGGAACGCCTGCCACTTGGTACAGCCGTCAATCATTGCTGCTTCCTCCAGATCGAAGGGCAGCGCCTTCATAAAGGTCGTGAGGTTCCAGACGGCCAGGGGAATGGCAAAGGACAGGTTGGGCACGATCATCGCCTGGTAGGTGTTGATCCATCCTATGTCCGTGAACAGGCGCAGCAGCGGCACGACCACGGAGATGCCCGGGAACATTGAGGTCGCTATGACCAGGCCAAGGATCACGGACTTGAACCTGAAATTCAGCCGGGAGATGGCATACGCCGCGAAGATCCCCAGGACCAGGGCCAGCGTCGTGGTGATCCCGGCGACGATCAGGCTGTTCAGGAGGGCCCGGCCGAACAGCGTGGACCCGTCGAAGACCTTGAGGTAGTTCTCCATGGAGAACGGCTGGGGAAGAAGGGAGTTGTCGAAGATGTCCGAGGTGCGGCGGAGGCTGGAGACGAGCATCCAGTAGAACGGCGAGAGGCAGTACACGAAGATCGCTGCAAGCCCGGCGTATGTGAGGTAGCTCTGCCAGCCGCGTTTTTTCGGTGTCCGCTGCGGCGCTTTGTCCGGGGTGTCAGTGCGGGTGAGGACGGGAATCTGGGTCATGAGCGTGCCTTTGCCTTCCGGGAGGCCTTGCGGAGGTTGCGCATCTCCTTGGTGCCCGCGACGTCCGCGCCGAGCAGTTTCACGAAGACGATCGCGACCAGGGCCACGTAGAGGAACAGGATGATGGCGAATGCCGACGCCGAGCCGTAGCGCAGCTGGTTTGACTCATCCCAGGCGAGCATGGACAGCGTTTCCACGGATTGCTTGCCCGGGCCTATCAGCACGAACGGCAGGTCAAACATCCGCAGGGCATCGAGGAGCCGGAACAGGACGGCGACCAGCAGCGTGGGTTTCACAAGCGGCAGGGTGATCGAGCCGAGCTGCCGCCACCAGCCGGCGCCGTCGATGCGGGCAGCCTCGTAGACCTCGCCCGGTATGACCTGCATTCCGGCCAGGACAAGCAGTCCGATGAACGGCGCTGTCTTCCACACTTCGGCGATGATCACTGCGGCCTTTGCCTGGAAACCCTCGGCGGTCCAGAGGATTTCCGTGCCGATCAGGGTGTTGGCGATGCCGTCCGACTGGAAGATCCAGCGCCACAGCAGGCCGGAGACGGCAGTGGGCACGGCCCAGGGAATGAGGATGCTTGCGCGCAGAATTCCCCTGCCGCGGAAAGCGCGGTTCATGGCAAGCGCCAGGGCCAGGCCCAGGACGGTTTCAAGCGCCACGGTGGTGAAGGTGAAGAAGGTGGTGTTGGCGAGGGCGTTCAGGAACCGCTGTCCTGACTCCCCGGCGAGGAGATCGGTGTAGTTGGCCAGCCCGACGAAGCTCTCGCCTTCAGCGACGAAGCCGTCCTCATCCAGTCCGGATTCCTCCCGGAAGAGCGACTGGTAGAGGGCGGAGACGAGCGGGTAGGCGATGACCAGGGCCAGGACCAACAGGGTTGGGGAGAGCAGCAGCGCCGCCATCCTGCCTTCCCCGGCGGTGCGGGTGCCGGGCTTGCGTTTTTCGGGGGGCTGGCCGTCGGGACGGCGCGGAGGCGCAGCAGTGCTGGTACTCATGGCGTTCCTCACTGGGCGGGGTCTGGGAGTTTTGGCTGCGGAGGCGGGGGGGGGGGCGGGGGGCGCGCCCCCCCCCCCCCCCCCCCCCCCCCCCCCCGTCGTGCCTAGTCGGCTGCGAGCGCTTCGAGCTTGGCCTGCATATCGGCGAGGGCGGTCTCCGGGTCCTTCTCCCCGGTGAGCGCTGCGTATGCCTCTTCCTGAATGGCCGTCGTCGTGGCGCCGTATTGGACCACCTGGGGACGTGCCTGCGCGTTCTCCAGCGATTCCAGCAGCGTCGGGTAGAACGGGCGGTTTTCGACGACGGCGGGATCTTCCAGCAGCGAGGGGTAGACGGGAGCGCGGGAGCTCTTGTCCAGGCGGGCCTTTGACTCTTCCTCACTGGTGAAGAACTGAATGAACTCCAGGGCGGTGGCCTTGTTTTCGGTGAACGGCGAGACGGCGAGGTTCCGGCCGCCCAGTGTGGAGACGCCGGGGTTGTCGCCGATGCCGGGAACCGAACTCATGCCGAATTTGTCCACGACGGCGCTGGAACCGTCCGTGGCGGTCAGCGAGGAGTAGACGAACGGCCAGTTGCGCAGGAACACCAGGTCGCCTTCCTGGAAAGCGCGGCGGCCCTGTTCCTCGAGGTAGGTGATGGCGTCGCTGGGAACGAGGCCGTCGTTGAACGCCTCGGTGAGCTGGCTGAGGCCCGCGAGGGCTTCCGGGGTGTCCACCGTCGGGGCGCCGTCGTCGTCGAAAAGCTGGCCGCCGGCCGAGCCGACGGCTTCGGTGAAGTTCACCGTCAGGGCCTCGTTCTTGTCGAACTGTCCCGCGTAGCAGGACATTCCTTCCGCCTCGGGAAGGGCCAGCACCTTCTCGCACGCCGCCGTCATCTCTTCCCAGGTGGTGGGCGGAGCTTCGATGCCCGCCGCCTGCAGCAGATCCGTGCGGTAGTAGAGGAGAGCGCCGTCCGTGTAATACGGGGCTCCGTAGAGGGTGTCGCGGTAGGTTGCCGTCTCCACGGCCGCAGGCACCATCGAGTCCGTGGGCAGTGCATCCTCCGGCAGCGGCAGGATCCATCGGTTCGCGGCGAATTCGGAGGTCCAGACGACGTCGAGATTCAGCACGCTGAAGGTGTCCGACTCGATCTGGGCGTTCTGCACCAGCTGCTGGCGCTGCTGGTCTGCCGAATCGGGGAGCTCGATGAACGTCACCTGTTCATCCGGGTGCTCGGCGTTCCATTTGTCGATGGTGTCCTGGGCGGCGCCGGACGCGTCCCGGGAGGAGACGTAGTTGATGGGTCCCCGGCCCTCGAACGCGGCGGCTGCGTCCTGCTGCGCTTCGGGTTCCTCGCTGCTGCCGCCGCAGCCGGTGACGGCGAGGGCGGAGATGGTCAGTACTGCCGTTCCGAGAAGAATCCGTCGATTGTGGCGTCGTTGCCTCATGCTGTGCTCCTTGTAGTGGCGAGTGGTGCTTGGCTAGTTCGGGTGCTGGCTGGGCTGGTTCCGGCTGCCGGGCGGGCCGGTAGATCCGCGGGCAATGATGGAGTGCGGGAGAATCCGGGGGCCGAGGTCGCGGGCGCGCATGATTTTGCCAACGGCCGTCCTGCCCATCTCCTCCAGCGGCTGGGCGACGGTGCTGAGCGGCGGGTGGACGTGCTGGGCCGTGGAGGTGTTGTCGAAGCCGAGCACCGAGACGTCCTCCGGAACGCGCTGGCCGCGCTCCTGCAGTTCATTGACGGCAGCGGCGGCCATTTCGTCGCTGACGGCGAAGACGGCAGTGAGATCCGGCTCCTGCCGGAGCAGCTCTTCCAGGGCGGGTGCGCCGCTGTCATAGAAGAACGTGCCGTGGGCGATGACGGGTGCCTGTCGAGCCTCGGCCATGGCCCGCTCGTAGCCGCGCTGCCGGGGGTGGGCAACAAATACCGACGACGGGTCCCCGGCGAGCAGGCCGATGCGCCGGTGCCCGAGGGAGAGCAGGTACCGGGTTGCGTCGTAGGCCGCCCGCTCGTCGTCGATGGAGACGCTGGGTGACCCTGACTTGTCGCTGATGGCGACGGAGATCAATGGAATGTTCGGACCGAGCGACTGCCGCATTTCATCCGTGATGACGGCGGAAATCAGGATCACGCCCGCTGCCCGGTAGGTTCGGAGCGTCCGCAGGTAGCCGTCAATGAAGACTGATTTCAGTCCGGTGCGGCCGAGCATCACGGCGTATCCCTGTTCACGTGCTGCTTCCTCGACGCCGCGCATGACCTGAGATGCCAGCGCATCGGACACCATGGGTGCGAGCAGCCCGATTACGGAGGTCTGTCGCGTCTTCAGTCCGCGGGCCATGAAGTCGGTCTCGTAGTTGAGCTGGCGTACGGCCTCTTCGACGCGGCGCCGTGTCTCGTCGGAATAGCCCACCAGACCGTTGACGACACGCGAAACGGTTGCCGGAGACACTCCGGCATGCTTCGCGACGTCCCTGATCGTTGCCATGCCCCTTCTCTCTGCGTTGACTGCGTGGGCGCAAACGGTTTACGTAAACGGTTGCGCGATCTGCGTCACACCCTAGAGGGAGATTTCCGGGATCCATGATGTTTCGTAAACGCCGTGTGAAAGCCGGCGGACATGGCGACATAAGGCAGAACCGGGCTGGCGGTTCAGCCCGCCCATTCAGTCCAGCCCTTCGAAGACATCACCCAGCACGGGCGCTCCAAGCGGTCTGGGCGGCCAGGCCTGAACCAGCGATTCGACGCCGACCATGCGGTTCCAGCGGGCGTCCTCCTCCGCATCCGGCGGCACCCCGGGCGAGATCACGTGGCGCTGCGTCCGGTGCTGCAGCAGTCCCGCCACAATCCGGTCCGCGACGCTGCTGACATCCACCTCGATGCCAATCTCTTCGTCCGGAACGGGGTTCACGTCATACATCCGGCCAGCTTCCCACGGCTTCAGGCCGCGCCGGATCCGTCCGCTGTTCCAGCGTTCCCAGGTGGAGCGGCGGACGCAGCCGTGCAGCAGGCGCTGCAGGCCCGGACCGCCGCCGGCACGCAGACGGGTAAACGCGGCGTCGGTAGCGGCTCCCACGGAAATGTGGTCGGGATGCGCGGTGAGTCCTTCCGGACCAAAGGTGGCGACGACGTCGGGCCGTTCCTGCGCCAGGATTCCGCCGATGCGTTCCACCAGCTCGGCAAACGGCACCCGGTCCACACCGCCGTCGTCGTAGTCCAGCCATTCGTGCCGGTCCGGCGGCCGGCCGTGCGCGATCCACGCAGCGTCCATCTCCCGACGGCGGATACTGCCGAGATCCTCGGTGACCGGCGGATAGGCGGGATCGATAAGTCCGGCGCAGCCGTCGGTCGCGTGGATCAGGACGAACCGGAAGCCGGGATCGTGCTCGTGCAGGGCCACGGTTCCGGCGAGGCCGTAGGCGTCGTCATCTGGGTGGGCAACGATCAGGGCCAGGCTGCGGGCCATACCGGCACCTGTGCTCCGGCGTCCGGGCGTCAGGTCAGATCGGTGATCTTCGCACCGGCGTTGGAGCGGACGGATTCCACTCCCTTCAGCGCCGAGGCCTTCGATTTATAGCTTTCGGATGAAGCGATAATCTCTCCGTTGCCAGCCTTCAGACGGAGCCTGAATCCGCCGGCCTTGTCCTGATAGACCTCGAATTTGCCTGCCATGGCTGCCTCGCTTGGGTTTGGTCCGGTACGTCCATTCAGCGATTGCCGTTCGGGGAAGTCAACCCGTCCCGGAAAGTTCTCGATGCGCCGAGCCCCGCGGTGCGGGGCATCACCCGGACCCTCCCTTTCCAACACTCCCGACGATAGAGTGAGATGCAGGAAACGTCGGGAGCCGCCGCAGGAGGAGAGCCATGACAGTCCCTTCAGTCCCGGACCGGGACGCCCTGGTCCACCTCATCGAATCGTCCCTGGACGAGACCGAGGCCGGCGTCGATCTGTTGCTGGAGGTCCTCGCGCGCCGCACCCACACGGCCGCCCCCGCTCTAGGAGCCGTCATCAACGCGCAGCGCAGCCTGGAGGCACTCCGCCCGGCGCTTGCCTCCCTGCCCGCCGGGGCAAGCGCGGAGCTGGTCCAAGGTGCCATGGCTACGGAGAATGCCTGGCGTTCAATGGAGCAGGAGTTTGGCCTGCTCAGCGCCCAAGAGGCGTCCCGGACACTCGGCTCCCGGGCGAAAGGCCGCAGCACGCTCGCTCACGACCGCCGTGAGACCGGACAGCTGCTCGGGGTCCGCCGCGGCAACGCCGTCCTGTATCCCGGATTCCAGTTCAACAGCCACGGGGAAGTCCATGACGTGATTCCCGCACTGATTCAGGTGGCCCGCCAGGCGCGGCGCAGCGATGAGGACCTGGCCCAGTGGATTTGCCTGCCCTCGGGGTACCTGGACGGAGACCGGCCCGTGGAGCGGCTGCAGGATGCCGATGAGGTGCTGGCAGCGGCCCGGGGGCACTTCGGAGTGCAGTGGTGACCGGTCCTTCCGGGCCGCTGACAGCTGACACGTACACCCTGGAGACAGGAACACACCTCTACCGGTTGTTCACCAACACTCCGGGCAGGCACGCGGGAACCTTCAACCCAGGGCTCGGAGCTCCCACCCGGTTCGCGTTCTTTGGAGATCCGGCAGTTCCTGTCCTGCATGCCGGCGAATCAGAAATCGCTGAGATCTCCGAGACGCTGCTGCATGAAACTCCTGTTGGTGGCGGGGCGCTGCTGCCGGGTGACTACGTCAACAAGGTGATGGGGCGTCTGGTCCTTCAGCGTCCGCTCCGGCTGGCATCGTTCATGGGCACGGGATTCCGGGTCATGGGCGCCTCCGCGGAAGACATCACCCGGACGCCGGCGAGCCGCTACGCAGAGACGGTCCGGTGGGCCGAAGCCGCTCACGATGCCGGTTTGGAGGGCATCGCCTGGATGAGCCGGCAGTGTGACACGGAGAAGGCTTACGTGTTCTTCGGGGACCGCGCGAATGAGGATGATTTCGAAGTGGACCCTGCCTACGGGCGGGCGTTCGCACTGCCGAACGACGCCGACTGGCTCACTCGGCTCTGCTCCCCGCTGAGGATTGAGGTGCGCCGGTAGATTAACCCCATGACTTTCCCGGGGGCCGTGCTCGATATTTCCAACCTGTCCGTAGGCTACGGCGGAATGCCGGTCTGCGGTCCGATCACGGCACGCGCCGACGCAGGCGAGATCCTCGGCGTCGTTGGCTTCAACGGTGCCGGCAAGTCCACGGCCGCCCGCACCATCGCCGGGAAGCAGCAGATGCTCGACGGCGAGGTCCGGGTCCACGGGCTGCCGGTCAACGAGGACGCGGTCCCGTTCCGCCGGCAGGTCGCCGCACTGTTCGATGAGGACGCGTTCTTCCCTTCCCTGTCCCTGCGCGAGCACCTGCAGCTGGTCGCCCGCGGCCATTCGGTCCCGGATCCGGACGCCGCCGTCGACGCCGAGCTGGACTTCTTCGCCCTGCAGGAGAGGGCCGACGCCGTCCCCGCCTCCGTCTCCTCCGGCCAGCGCCGCCGGCTGTTGCTGGCATCCGCGCTGATCCGGCCATCATCGCTGCTGATTCTCGATGAACCGGAGCAGCGTCTGGACCCCGCCATGCGCGAACGTGTGGGGGAACGCATCCAGGCCTATGCCGACGACGGCGGGACGGTCCTGCTGGTCACCCACGATCCGGCGCTGCTGCTGGCCACCGCGCAGCGGTGCCTGCTGATTGACGACGACGTCCGGGAGATCGCGCCCGAGCGCGCCGCCGCGGAAATCGCCGGACGCTGACCCATGACCGCCGACACCGTCCAGGCCCATCCCTCCTTCGACCCGGTCCGCTACACCCGGCAGGCCTCCCGGGCCTTTTCCCGCGGCCGGACCCGGTTCCGGGATGCTTTCGTCGACGTCTACACCGCCCTACTGGCGCTGGGAACCATCGCCGCGCTGGCTGCCGGGCTCGTCCTGGCCCTGCGCGAGCAGGTCGCCCAGGCCTGGAACGTCGGTTCCGGACGCACCCTGGTAGCGCCGCCGTCGTTCGCCCTGCCCGACGGCACGGCAGCGACCGTGCTGGTGTTCGCGGCCCTGGCGGCGGTGATGGTGATCGCCCGGAAACTGGGTCCCGCGGCGGTCAGCGGTCCCGAAGGGTACTGGTGGCTGGGCCTGCCGCTGGAGCGGCGGCCGATGGTGGCCGGCCGGCTGGTCCGGCGCCTGCTGCTGGTGTGGGCGGGTGCGTCCGTGCTGTATCTGCCGTTCGGGTTTTTGATGGACCTGGAGACCAGTGTTCGGGGACAAGTCCTGGCGGCTGCGACGTTTGGGGTGGCTGCTGTCTGTGCCGTGCTGCTCGCGGGTTTGCAGCAGGCCCGGCCGGCTCCGCAGTCGGCGGCTGAGCGGCGCAGCGGCAGCCTTCCCGGCCTGCTGGTGCTGGCGCTCCTGAGCCTGGTCACGGTGCGGGTTGCCGCGGGGTCCTGGGTGCTGGCGGTCGGCAGCCTGGGTGTCACCGTTGCGCTCGGACTGCTCGTGTTCGCCCGGCTGGACCGGATCCCGGGCCGGGAGCTGATCCGCGGCGGCGCGGTGTCCGGGCACACCGGTGCCGCGGTGTACCTGATGGATCTCAATGAGGTGGGCCGCGCGCTTTCGACAGAGCCCGACGGCGTTGCTTCCGCCCGTGCTGCGCGCTGGTATGCGCGGGGCGGGCGGACGCCGTTTGGTGCCCTGCTGCGCGCGGATACGGCGGCGTTCCTGCGGACCCGCGGCCTGTGGGTCCGTCCGGTGCTGGTGCTGGCGGTGTTCGTGGTCGTGTTGCTGGCCGGCGGGGCGCAGCCTCCGCTGGTGCAGCTGGGGATGATTGCAGCGGCTGTGTTTGCGGCGGTTCCGGCGCTGGGTGCGGTGGCGCGGCGGACGGCGATCATGCCGGGCCTGGACATGCTGCTGCCGCTGTCGGTGTCCGTCGTGCTTCTGAGCCGCATGGCCCTGCCTGCCGCCGCGCTGACGCTGTGGACGGCGGTGTTGTGTGCGGTGCTGGTGCTGCTCGGTGCGGGTAGCCCGGCGCTGATTGCTCTGGGTGCTCTGGCTGGTGTGGGTTTTGGTGCGTCGGCGGTGCGGGGCGCCTACCGGCCGCAACCCGACTGGACCGTCCCTCCGATCGACACCCCGTTCGGTCCGATGCCCCGCGCGCAGGCCGGGACGATGATCCGCGGTTTCGACACGACGCTGCTGGCGCTGGTTCCGCTGTTGCTCGGACTGTTCCTGGGGTATGTGCCCGGAGTGCTGTTGCTGGCGCAGGCTGGTTTCTCGGCCGTTTGTGTTCTTGTGGTGATGTATTCACAGCCCAGATAAAACCCGGATAGGTTCCCTTTGGCAATCAATGTCGCCGCGATGTAGCTGGCGGATTCACGCAAATTGCCGTTGCTTGATATTCGGTCCACCTGCCTCACAGACGGAGTTGAGCAGGCTTCTGCTGATGCCGCAGGTGTCCTGTTGTCCGGATGCGACTCGCGGGCGACTCCCACTCAGGATGCCGTGATCACGGGGCTGGCGGTATTACCCAGACACTCCGGCCAACGATCAAGGGAGCGCAACTAGCCGGGTTCAACGCCATCATCAAATTGAACGAAGCTTTGCTCACCGCCGTACAACACCGGCTAGCGGACGTACTCAGATCGTTCCAAAATTTCCACGCCATGTCGCAGAAGCCTTCGAAGCTGAGTATGCAACTATATGGTCTAGCAATCTCTAACGCAGCACCGAGGACCACCGAAAATAAAGACAGGAATGGCATGTCCAAGGATCTTATGTCGGGTGCCGGGAATCTGGTTTGGCACTACTGTGACGGTGCGGCCCTCAAGAACGCCTTAAACAGTAGAGTGCTTTGGGCAAGTTCAGCCGCCTATATGAACGACTCGAAAGAACTGATGAGCGGTAATGAGGTATTGGCTGACCGCCTCCGGGAGGTTCAGACCGAATTTCCGGAACTCCAGGCTCAGGCTCTCTTGGATACTGTGGGGACGTACTCTTCCTCACGCGAAAGCAAGTTCATCCTGTCCGCTTCAAACGACCCTGACAGCCTCACGCTGTGGCGCTACTACGGCAGGGAACAAGTGAGTTTTGCAATCGGACTCGACAGAGACGTAGACCTGCATGTTCAGCCCCAGAACCTCAGGGACGCCCATCCGTTCCCCCCTTCTGGCTATTACGATGGACCCAGGAACCCGGACGGGACCCTGGAACTTGATCCCGATCGGGAGTCTGAAAACGCAGACCCATGGGTCGATGTTATCTATGACCCTTCCGATCAGGAAGCGTTCATCAAAGAGAAGCTAGATCGCATTATCGACGAGCTTCAGACCCCGAACGGTGGTCAGCAAAAGTTCCGGTTCCGCCGGTTCTTTGCACATATGGCCCTTCAGTCCGCCCTGAGCACGATCAAAGACAGCGGATTCCGAGATGAAAAAGAGGCTCGAATAATAGCGGAGGTAACTCCGTCATGGAAATATGTTCTCCATCGTCCAGGCCGCTTTGGAATGATCCCGTACGTTGAACTTGCCGCGAGTACGCCGCCTCCGCGTTCCAAAGCCGAAACAGACGAAGGAGACGGGCTCCCGGCAAGGCTTCCCATTCGGCAGATAAACATTGGTCCGACGCCTTACCCGGAGGAAGCCAAGTTTGGGCTGGAGCAGTTGCTCTCATTCCTGGGATATCACGATGTCAAGGTTGCGGTTAGCGAGATCCCTTACCGCTAGTTGGGCCTCTTGGACGAGCGGGGATGGCTCAGACTGCAACCGCATTGACGGCATCCCTCACGAGAAAGTGCTGCTCAGACTGTGAGTATGCCACGAGGTCGGGCACTTCCTTCCAAACCTCTTTGGCTATCTCCAGCGCAGGCCTCGCTGACTCTTGTCGCGGCTCCTCATATACAACCCGCAGCTGGACATCAGGAGAAATAGACAGGGGCGGCTGCCCTCTCGATTCGAGTATTCCTCCGCGCCGTCGTAGGCGGTCCATATGCGCCACCCAGGCTTGTATTTCCGTCGACACCTTGTCAACGTCAGACAAGTTGAAAGACCAAGCATTCGTAATCTGTTCTACCGCGTTATCGGTAATCGCAAAGTTGGCGGTTCGAGGGATTGTGCCAACACGTATTTGTGGGCGCGAACGTAGGGCCACGCCACTGTCTGGCAACACGCGCCGCAGTTCGGTCGAAACGAAATTGCTTACCCGCGTGCCAAAAAGCTCTCGAGGCTTTACCTGCGGATCTGCAATTAAGTGCTCGAATAACATCGAAAGTCCAGCCGCAGCTGAGTCAGCTTCCATTGGGTAGGGAGCAGATATCTGCACTGCGTTGTTTAGCCGAGAGGCTATCCGGGAGATGGCTGCTGCACTTAAGCTGTGCTCAGAGTCGGCCAGAAGCACCAATGAGGGTTCAGAACGAGGGGCTCCTCCTGCCCGGAGAGTTCCGACCATTTTTTCGAGCTCTCCGAGCCAATATTTCGCGATCGTGGGGTCACCCCCGAGGCGGCTGGCTCGCTGCAGGTTGCTAACAGGGCGAAACGCCCAGTCATGCCCATCTTTACCGACGAGCAAAGCAATGTTTACGAATTCACCGCGTATAGGGTCCGGCACGTACCGGACGACCCAATATTGGTAGAACATCACTTCACCCCTTCCTCATTACTAAGCTTTGGCTGCCCTTGCTGCTTCCGTCGCAAGTGCGCGCATTCTGGTAACGACGTGTTTTCTTCGGTAGTGGAGCCACCACGCTAGTGTCTCCAAAAGGCTATCCGGAACGCCCCATGCTACGGGCACACTGGCAACGGCGTCTATGAAGTCGGTTACTGATAACAACGCAAGATCGTCCGCAACACCGAGAAAAGCTCCTGGATCCATTCCGCGAACAGACCCATACCATGGCCTCTTCTGGTTGACGGTGACTTCCAAGTCGGCAGGCGTCAGGGGCGCCGGCTCTCCTCCCGTAATCCAGTATCCGTGATCGAAGGACCAGACTTGCTCTTCTCCCGAGCGGTCATACAACCACTGGCCGTCTTCGCCGTAACAGAGTTCCCATAAGGCGATAAACCGGGGTTGTCGGGCGGCGTTGCCATCTCTGGCCGCTGAGTCCAACACTGTTCTTTCCTGGCATGTGCCAAGGAGAAGCGAGCCGTGCGCCACGCCAGCCTGAATGCCGGAGGACAGCAATTCTGGGTGACGAAGCAGAGATGGGGGAACCTCAACCAGCATGGACGGCCGCATCGGTGCGGAAAGTTTTCTGGCCAGCGCCTCAACCACTCGCTCGGCGATTAGAGAATCGATGCCGTGAGCGTTGCCTAGATACTTGACCCAGTATGAGTTCCCGTCGGTCGCAAGGCCCAAAAATGGAAGTGATCCTGTGTCCGCCACTTTTGCGACGGCGAAGATTTGCGTCTCGACGGATGGTCTCGGGTGACCCGACAAAAGGCCTGACCAACTCTCTTTCAGCAAGTAGCTGCTCTGTCCCCCAACGCCCATCTCTCCGTGCCTTTTCTTCGTATAGTCGATGTCCGAGCTTCGTTCCCCCTCAAGGAATGGTTTCCCGGGTAGGTAATCGTCGCACGGGTGTAGATGCTTGTCAGATCACACACCGCTCAGCACAGCACAGCATCGAAACCTATTGTGCACGCTCATAGTTCTTTTTTACCGTCACTCACGCGCATCTCCAGCCCCTTGACGTGACCCACTCCACAAGGCACACTGGATCGTATACGATTTCGTACTTGATCCAGGAGTGAGATGTCCACGAGCAGCACCGCCACATCGGAGACACTGGCACAGACCGGCAAGGTCATCGCCGTCCACATCAACTACCCCAGCCGGGCAGCAGAGCGCGGACGCACCCCGGAACAGCCCTCCTACTTCCTGAAGCCCAGCTCCTCCCTCGCCCTCACCGGCGGCACCGTGGAGCGCCCGGCCGGCTGCGAACTGCTCGGCTTCGAAGGCGAAATCGCCCTGATCATCGGCACGACCGCCCGCCGCGTCTCCGTCGAAGACGCCTGGAGCTACGTCAGCGGCGTCACCGCCAGCAACGACCTCGGCGTGTACGACCTCCGCTGGGCAGACAAGGGATCCAACCTCCGCTCCAAGGGCGGCGACGGCTTCACCCCCGTAGGCCCGGCCATCCTCGACGCCGCCTCCGTAGACCCCGCAGCCCTGCGCGTCCGCACCTGGGTCAACGGCGAACTCGCGCAGGATGACACCACCGCAGACCTGCTCTTCCCCTTCGCGCAGCTGGTCGCCGACCTCTCCCAGCTGCTCACCCTCGAACCCGGGGACATGATCCTCACCGGCACCCCCGCCGGCGCCTCCGTGGCCGTCCCGGGCGACGTCGTCGAAATCGAGGTGGACTCCCCCTCCACAGGGCAGACCACCGGGCGCCTGACCACCACCGTCACCGAAGGCACGACGCCGCTGGCTGCCTTCGGCGCGCAGCCCAAGATCGATGACAAGCAGCGCGAAGAAGCGTGGGGCTCCGCCGAGAAGGCGGGCCTCGCGCCCGCGGAGGAACCGACGCCGGCCCTCACCCCGGAGCTGAAGGCCAAGCTTGAATCCGTCGCCACCGCCACGCTCAGCTCGCAGATGCGCGCCCGCGGCCTGAACAACGTCTCCATCGACGGCCTCACCGGCACCAAGACCGGCCGCAAGGTTGTCGGCACCGCCCGCACCCTGCGCTACGTGCCCAACCGCGAAGACCTCTTCAAGACCCACGGCGGCGGCTACAACGCCCAGAAACGCGCCATCGACTCCGTCCGCGAAGGTGAAGTCCTGGTCATGGAAGCACGCGGCGAAAAGGGCACCGGCACCCTGGGCGACATCCTCGCCCTGCGCGCCATGCACAACGGCGCCGCCGCCATCATCACCGACGGCGGCGTCCGCGACTACTCCACAGTCGCCAGCTTCGACCTGCCCGTCTACTGCGCCAACCCGCACCCGGCAGTGCTCGGCCGCCGGCACATCCCCTGGGACACGGACATCACCATCGCCTGCGGCGGCTCCACCGTCCAGCCCGGAGACATCATCGTGGCCGACGACGACGGCATCCTGGTCATCCCGCCGGCCATCGCCGAGGAACTGGTGGAAGCCTGCATTAAGCAGGAACACCAGGAAGAGTTCATCGCCGAAATGGTCAAGGCCGGCCACGGCGTCGACGGCCTCTACCCGATGAACGCGGCGTGGAAGGAAAAGTACCAGGCCTGGGCGGCGGAACAGGCGTGAGCACTCAGTCCAAAGACGGGACAGTCAGCAAGGCCGAACAGGCCTACCAGACCGTCCAGTCGAAGATCGCCTCCGGTGAATACGGCCCCGGGTACCGCCTGGTACTCGGCCGGATCGCCGCGGACCTGGGCTGCTCCGCCGTCCCGGTCCGGGAGGCAATCCGCCGGCTGGAGGCCGAAGGGCTGGTCCGGTTCGAGCGGAACGTCGGCGCCACCGTCACCGGCATCGACCCCACCGAGTACCTCTACACCATGCAGACCCTGAGCCTGGTGGAAGGGTACGCGACGGCGCTCTCCGCACCGCTCGTCACGGCAGAGGACCTGGCGCGGGCCAAGGCAATCAACGCAGAAATGCGCGACTGCCTGGAGCACTTCGATCCGGTCCGGTTCACCGCCCTGAACCGGGACTTCCACTCCGCCCTGTTCACCAACTGCCCCAATCCGCACATCCTGGACCTGGTCCACCGCGGCTGGAACCGGCTGGGAGCCCTGCGCTCCTCCACCTTCAGCTACGTTCCCGGCCGGGCCCAGGACTCCGTTGCCGAGCACGAGCGCCTGCTCGAACTGATCGAGGCAAAGGCCGACGCCGGCACCATCGAGGCCGCGGCCCGCGCCCACCGGGTCGCCACGCTCGAGGCCTACCTGAAGCACACCCCCAACACCACCAGCTAACCCCCAACCCCCTCAATGACCGCAGCATCAAAGGAGAAGCCCATGGCTGAGCACAACATTCCGGAAAACCTGCCCACGCACCTCCAGCACTTCATCAACGGTGAGTTCGTGGATTCGGTCAACGGTGCCACGTTCGACGTGCAGGAACCGGTATCGAATGAAAACTACGCCACGGTTGCTTCAGCGCAGCCGGAAGACGTCGACCGCGCGGTGGCCTCCGCCAAGGACGCCTTCAAGAACGGCCCGTGGTCCACCATGCTGCCGCGGGAGCGGTCCCGGGTGCTGCACAAGATCGCCGACATCGTCGAATCACGAGATGAAGAACTCGCCCTCCTTGAGAGCTACGACTCCGGCCTGCCCATCACCCAGGCCAAGGGCCAGGCCCGCCGTGCAGCCGAGAACTTCCGCTTCTTCGCAGACCTCATCGTTTCGCAGGAAGACAACGCGTTCAAGGTGCCGGGACGCCAGATCAACTACGTGAACCGCAAGCCGATCGGCGTCGCCGGCCTGATCACCCCCTGGAACGTTCCGTTTATGCAGGAATCCTGGAAGCTTGCCCCGGCCATCGCCACCGGCAACACCGTAGTCATGAAGCCGGCCAGCTACACCCCGCTCTCCGCTGTGCTGTGGCCGGAGATCTTCCGTGAGGCAGGCCTGCCGGACGGCGTCTTCAACCTGATCTTCGGGTCCGGCAGCGTCGCCGGCGACTACCTCGTGAAGCACCCCGATGTGCCGATCATTTCCTTCACCGGCGACAGCTCCACCGGCGCCACCATCTCCACTGCAGCCGCGCCCCAGTTCAAGAGCCTCTCGCTCGAGCTCGGCGGCAAGAGCCCGGCCGTCGTCTTCGCCGACGCGGACCTCGAGGCTGCCCTTGATGCCACCGTCTTCGGAGTGTTCAGCCTGAACGGCGAACGCTGCACCGCCGGCAGCCGTGTGCTCGTCCAGCGTGAGATCTACGACGACTTCGTGGCCGCCTTCGCCGAGCGCGCGAAGAACATCCGGGTGGGGCTTCCGAGCGACCCCGCCACCGAGGTTGGTTCACTCGTGCACCCGAACCACTTTGACAAGGTCATGAGCTACATCGAGATCGGCAAGACCGAAGGCCGTCTCCTGGCCGGCGGCGGCCGGGCCGAGGGCTTCCCCACCGGCAACTACGTGGCACCGACCGTCTTCGCCGACGTGAAGCCGGACGCGCGGATCTTCCAGGAGGAAATCTTCGGCCCCGTCGTGGCGATCACCCCCTTCGACACCGACGAAGAGGCGCTTCAGCTCGCGAACGACACCAAGTACGGGCTCGCCGCCTACGTCTGGACCTCGAACCTGAAGCGCGCACACAACTTCGCACACGCGATCGAGTCCGGCATGGTGTGGCTGAACTCCAACAACGTGCGCGACCTCCGCACCCCGTTCGGCGGCGTCAAAGCCTCCGGCCTCGGACGCGAGGGCGGTTACCGCTCTGTTGACTTCTACACCACGCAGCAGTCGATCCAGATCACCCTCAACGAGGCCCACTCCCCGCGCTTCGGCGCAGACGACGCCGCCAAGATCGACGCCTAGATCCCCCCGCACTCTGTTCGAAGGAGAACCCATGAACGCCAACCCCATTCCCAAGCCGTCCATCAACCCGCCGGACATCGTCCGCTGCGCCTACATGGAACTGGTGGTCACCGACCTGGCCAAGTCCCGCGAGTTCTACGTGGACGTCCTGGGCCTGCACGTGACCGAAGAAGATGAGAACGCCATCTACCTGCGCTCCCTCGAGGAGTTCATCCACCACAACCTGGTGCTGCGCAAGGGACCCGTCGCCGCCGTCGCGTCCTTCGCCTACCGCGTGCGCACCCCGGAAGACGTGGACATCGCTGAGGCCTACTACAAGGAAATGGGCTGCCGCACCGAGCGCCGCGCCAACGGCTTCACCAAGGGCGTGGGCGACTCCGTCCGCGTGGAAGACCCGCTGGGCTTCCCGTACGAGTTCTTCTACCACGTTGACCACGTGGAGCGCCTGACCCAGCGCTACGACCTCTACTCGGCCGGCGAGCTCGTCCGCCTGGACCACTTCAACCAGGTCACCCCGGATGTCCCCCGCGGCCGCGCCTACCTGGAGAACCTGGGCTTCCGCGTCTCCGAGGACATCAAGGATTCCGACGGCGTGACCTACGCTGCGTGGATGCACCGCAAGCACACCGTGCATGACACCGCCCTCACCGGCGGCGACGGCCCCCGCATGCACCACGTCGCGTTCGCGACGCATGAGAAGCACAACATCATCCAGATCTGCGACAAGATGGGCGCCCTGCGCATCTCCGACCGGATCGAGCGCGGCCCCGGACGCCACGGCGTCTCCAACGCGTTCTACCTCTACATCCTGGATCCGGACGACCACCGCATCGAGATCTACACCCAGGACTACTACACCGGCGACCCGGACAACCCCACCATCACCTGGGACGTGCACGACAACCAGCGCCGCGATTGGTGGGGCAACCCCGTGGTTCCGTCCTGGTACACCGAGGCCTCCCTGGTCCTGGACCTGGATGGCAACCCGCAGGAAGTCATTGCCCGCACCGAGTCCTCCGAAATGGAAGTGACCATCGGCGCTGACGGCTTCTCCTACACCCGCGGCGACGCCACGGACTTCAAGGTCGGTTCGCAGCTCTAGGGTTTCGCGTTCGAAGTAAGCACCGCGTACGACGGCGGGAGGGACAGCTTTAGCTGTCCCTCCCGTTTTCGTTGGGCTGCGGCCCCCGGGCCTGCCCGCCCTTCCCACGTTCTGTTACTGCTGTCACCGGGTGTGACCACTCCTGGCAACAACTGTCACGGAGAGTGGGAAGGGCGGGCACGGTAGCCGCGCGTGGCGGGCCATCCCGCTCCTGGTATCAGGATCCGGGGGTAACCGCAGCGACGCAGAAAGGCCAAGCTGACCGGCCCAGTGTTTTTATTCCATCACCGGTTCCGCTCCGTTTTGTGGCATTCGCTCCGGTTTGCGGGGCCGAATCTGTCCCAAACCGGAGCGAACCCGGAGTCCCGCGCCCGCCCTTCCCACGTTCTGTTACTGCTGTCACCGGGTGGGACCACTCCTGGTAACAACTGTCACGGAGAGTGGGAAGGGTGGGCACGACACCGTCATCGCGGCGGCCGGAGCTGGCGAACGACGGCGGGAGGGACGGCTTTTGGCTGTCCCTCCCGTTTTCGTTAAGGTTCGGGGTGCGGCAGGCCCCAGCCTCAGCGAGCGTTGAAGCCCGCATCCACGGGGAGGGTAACACCGGTGATGTACCGGGCGTCGTCGCTCACCAGGAAAGCAACCGCGTTGGAGATATCCCTCGCCTCGACCCAGGGAACAGGAATAAGGTTCTGAACGGCGTCGCCGCTTCCCGGGTTGTCGGCGAACAGTTTCTCGATGATCGGATTCTGGATCATTTTGGTCGCCACTCCCGTCGGGTGGATCGAGTTGACGCGGATGTTCTGCGGGCTCAGCCAGTTGGCGAACGATCTCATGAGCCCCACGACTCCGTGTTTGGCGGCGGCATAACCGGTTCCGCCGGCACCACCGTTGCCTCCGGTTCCCTTGAGTCCCTGGGTGGAACTTGTCAGCACGATGGACCCCGCCTGCTTGGTGATGAGGCTTGGCACAGCAGCCATCACCGTGTTGTAGACACCTGTGAGGTTGACATCGACTACATCGGCAAAAGGCTGCTCACGATCGCCGCTCAGTCCCAGGGGAGCGATGCCCGCATTAGCCAGGATGATGTCGATGGGTCCGATAGCAACTTCGCCTTCCTTCACCGCCTTCTCGAGGGCGGCGAGATCACGGACGTCAGCCTGCTGGGCGAAGATGCGGCGGTCGAGAGCTTCGACGAGGCGCACTGTTTCGTCCAGGTCTTCGGGGGTGGCCATGTCATATTCGACTGACGCGATCTGGCTGCAGATGTCGACAGCAATGATGTCGGCACCCTCCTCCGCCAGCTTGAGAGCGTGGCTTCGGCCCTGGCCCCGTGCCGCACCGGTGATGAACGCAACTTTTCCGTCGAGCTTGCCCATGAGGGACTCCTTCATCCGTCGTCTGGTCAAGAAACACCATTGATTCCTGACTGCGGCTCACAAGCTACATGCGTTGTCCCCCAGTTGGGAGAGTAGTTTCGACGCCGGGGCAGCGCGGCAAACCGGGGTGCACCGCCACCCCGGGCACGGCCCACCGCGGGGCTGGTCCGCCCGGCCCACATCGGCCATACTTACGGCCTGGCTTCCCTCCACCATCTCCAGGAGCACCCATGGGCAAGGTCGTTCTGAACAGCACGGTGTCACTCGACGGGTTTATCGCTGATGCGCAGGACCAGCCCGGATCGCTGTTCGAGTGGCTGCTCGGCGGGGACGTGCCGCTGGATGAGAGCGGACTCCTGAAGGTTTCGCAGGTGTCCTTCGACCACACCCGGCCATACTGGGATTCAATCGGCGCGACCGTCGTCGGGCGGCACGTGTTCGACCTGACAGAAGGCTGGGGCGGACAGCCTCCGGGCGGCGTTCCGCATGTGGTGGTCGTTACGCATCGGCCGCCGCCCGACGGCTGGGACCGGGAAGCGCCGTTCACCTTCGCCGGCAGCATCCAGGAGGCCATGAAACGGGCGCAGGACCTCGCCGGAGACCGGGTGGTGGAGGTGGCAGCGGGCGACGTCGGCGGGCAGGTGTTCGCTGCAGGGCTGGTGGACGAGGTGCGGATGGACATGGTCCCCGTGGTCCTCGGCGCCGGGAAACGCTACTTCGGCGCGGTGCACGCCGAACACCTGCTGCGGGACCCGGACGTGGTGCTGCAGGGCAGCCGGGTGCTGCACCTGTGCTACCCGGTGCGCCGCTAGCGCCGCCGGTGCCGTTCGAGGTCTTAGCGTCTGGGTGCAGCAGGGCCGGTGGTGGAGCGGACAACAAGCCGGGGCGGGTGCACCAGTCCGGACGGTTCACGGTTCTCCAGGCGTGCCGCGGCGCAGGCGACGGCAGCTTCGGCCAGCAGCGGCGCCTGCTGGCTGACGCTGGTCAGCTGCACGTGGCTCAGGCGGGCAAGCTGGCTGTCGTCATAACCGGTCAGCGAGAACTCTTCGGGAACACTGAGCCCGGAGCGGCGCACTGCCTCCAGCACACCCAGGGCGCAGCGGTCATTGAACACCACGACGGCGCTCGGCAGCTCTCCTGCCAGCAGTTCCCCGCCGGCGCGCAGGCCGTCCTCTTCACCGGCTCCGCCGCGGAGGACACGGATGTCGGCGGCTAACCCATGCGCTGCCATCGCGTCCCGGTAGGCGCTGCTGCGCTCGGCAGCGGACACGGCGCCGGACCCGTCAATGTGGACAATCCTCCGGTGCCCCAGGCCCACGAGATGATCAACGGCGGCCCGGATCCCGGCGCCGTCGTCGCTCCGGACCCGGTCAACGCCGTTCACCTCCGCCGGGCTGAGCAAGGTCACCACCGGCAGCCGGCGGGCGTGGCCGGCCAGCCCGTCAGCCGGCGTTGACGGGGCAATCATCAGCAGCGCTTCCACCCCCAGGTCCAGAAGGGATTCGACCGCCCGGGCTTCGGACCGCTGCGGGCTGACAGCGCTGAGCGCCAGCTCAAACCCGGCGTCCTCTGCCGCGGCATACACCGATTCCACTACCTCGGCATGGAACGGTTCGGCCAGCGTGAAGGTCACGCCCAGCAGCCGGGTGCGGCTGCTCCGCAGCAGGCGTGCCCGGGAATCGGGGCGGTATCCCAATGAGCGGGCCACTTCCTGCACACGGTCCCGGGTGGCTTCGCTTGCCCCCGGGGCGCCGCGCATCACGATGGACGCCAGGGCGCGGGACACTCCTGCCTCGGCCGCGACGTCGGCGAGCGTCACCCTGCGCCCGGGCCGGGCGGCTGCTTCCGGCATGCTGTGTCCTCCGTACGTCAGACCTGGCTAGCAGGCGTCTTATAACTGCCGGCTACCTGTCCGGCTGAACCCATACTAGAACGATCTAGACACAGCCGCCTGCACGTGCCAGAGTATGGTCAACGATCCCCCTAGATCGATCTAGTCCCCACAAAACCGACTGCCCAATCCACTTCGCAGGAGCACCCATGGCCTACGTTCCCCAACGCACCGAAGAGTCCACACCGGTGCGGCTCGCCCTGATCGGCTCCGGCTGGATGGGCGCTTTCCACGCCGAGACCGCCGCCACGAGGCTTGGCGGGGTGCAGCTCGAAGCCATCGCGGATCCGGCTCTGGCCTCCGCCGTCGAACTTGCAGAGCGCCTGGGCGTCGCAAAGGTGACGGCGGATCCCACCGATGTGCTGGCTGATCCGGCGGTCGACGGCGTTATCATCGCAGCGCCGGCACGGTTCCACGCATCCCTTATCTCCGCCGCAGCAGCGGCAGGAAAGCACGTGTTCTGCGAGAAGCCCGCTGCTACCAGCCTGGCCGAGCTCGACTCGGCGCTGGCCGCGGTCCGGGATGCCGGCGTCGAACTCCAGATCGGCTTCAACCGCCGGTTCGCACCCGACTTTGCCGCCGCCAAAAACGCGTTGGACGCGGGCACCGTAGGGACACCGCGCCTGCTGCGCTCCCTTACCCGGGACCCCAACAACGCCGATGCCCTGCCCGGCGCAGAGCGGACTCCGCCGTGGACGATCTTCCTCGAGACACTGATCCACGACTTCGACACCCTGAACTGGTTCAACGAAGGCGCCGTGGCCGAAGAGGTCCAGGTGATGGCCGATGCCCTGGTGGAACCCTCCCTCAGGGACACCGGCTTTCTGGACACCGCGGTGGTGACCATCCGGTACAGCAACGGAGCCATTGCCGTGGCCGAGGCGAACTTCAGCGCCCTCTATGGCTATGACGTGCGGGGCGAAGTCTTCGGCTCCGCCGGGATGGTCCAGGCCGGTTCACTGCAGCAAACTGCCGCCACCAGCTACACGGCCGCCGGCTACGGCGGGGCCACGCCGCGGCTGAACGTTGAGCTGTTCGCCGGGGCCTACACCACGGAGATTGCAGCGTTTGCGGACACCATCCGCAGCCGCCGGAACGGCATCCAGGCGCCGGGACCGGCTGCCCCCGGCGGTGCCGACGCCCGTGCTGCACTGGCCCTGGCGCTGGCCTGCATCGAAGCGGTGAAGACGGGCGCACCCGTGAGGCTGGAATCCTCCCGGCCTGCCGCCGTCGCCGCCGGGGAGGGGACGCGGTGAGCGCGCCTGAACCGCAGGAAACCGCCGGATTCCGGCTGGCCGTATGCGCGGAGATGGTGTTCCTTGACCTGCCGATGGCCGAGCGGGTCCGGCGGATCACCGATGCCGGCTTCGACGTCGAGCTCTGGGATACGCGCACGCACGACGTCGCCGGGCTGGCTGCCAGCGGAGCCGTTTTCTCCTCCATGACCGGCTATTCGGCCGGCAGCCTGATTGATCCGGACACTTCCGCCGATGTTGTCCGCACGGCGGAGGAGCTGATTCCCACTGCGCTGGAACTGGGGGTCAGCCGCATGGTGGTCCACCCCGCCCGGCTGATCGACGGAAAGGCGGCCACCCCTGCCTACCGGGCCTCCGGAGCCATGTGGCTTACCGCGGTACGGACGCTCGAGAAACTCGGTGACCTGGGAGCCCGGCACGGCATTGTGTTTGCGCTCGAGAACCTGAACACCATCGTCGACCATCCCGGGATTCCGCTGGCCCGCGCGAAGGACACCCTGGCACTGGTCGAAGCCGCAGCGCATCCGAACATCAAGATGATGCTGGATCTGTACCACGCGCAGATTGGGGAGGGGAACCTGATCGATTTGCTCGGCCGCGCCCTTCCGCATGTCGGCGAGATCCAGGTGGCGGACGTGCCGGGACGCTGCGAACCCGGCACCGGAGAAATCAACTACCCCAACATCGCCCGGATGCTGGAGTCGTCCGGCTACACGGGGACGGTCGGGATGGAGGCGTGGGCCGAATCGGACAGCGCGCTGGCCCTGGACCGTTTCCGTGAGGCATTTACGGTCCGGCGGACCGTTTCCCCGGCGCTGGCCTAACCCGGCCCGCTAACCCGGGGCCGCAGGCACCGGCTATACCTCCACCTTCACCGGTGCCCCGGTCTCCAGTGAAAGCTGCGCGGCGTCGGCCACCCGGGAGGCAGCAACAGCGTCCTCGGGCGGGCACGGATTCTCCCGCTCCCCCAGGATCAGTTCCACGAACGCGAGCATCTCGGCGCGGTAGGCCGCATCAAACCGCTCAGCGAAGGCGGCGTGCGGCGGTCCGGCGGGAAGCACCACGCCGGACTCGGCCGAACGCATGGCCAGCCGGTCATCCAGGCCCACCATCACGGAGGACCGCGACCCCTGAAGCTCCAGCCGCACATCATGCCCGGCCCCGTTGTAACGGGTGGCCGCCACCGTGCCCACCGTGCCGTCGTCGAGCGTCACGACGGCGAGCGCTGTGTCCACATCCCCCACCGCCCCGATGGCGGGGTCGCCGTTGTTTGACCCGCGTGCGTAGACCTCGGTGATTTCCCGGCCGGTGAGCCAGCGCAGCACGTCGAAGTCGTGCACGGAGCAGTCGCGGAACAGGCCGCCGGACGTCGCCAGGAATCCCACCGGCGGCGGAGCCATGTCCGCAGTGACTGCCCGGAAGGAATGCAGCCAGCCCAGTTCCCCTGCCTCGAACTGCCGCTTGGCTTCCAGGTAGCCGGCGTCGAACCGGCGCTGGTGTCCCACCTGCACCACCCCGCCGCGGTCCCGGATGAACTCCAGTACCGGCAGGGCCCCGGCAACGCTGGCGGCCACCGGTTTCTCTACGAACACCGGGATGCCGGCGTCCACCCCGGCCCGGATGAGATCCGGATGTGTCGCTGTTCCGGTCGCGATCACCAGCCCGTCGATGCCGGCCCCGAACATCGCGCGGAGATCAGGCAGGAACCCGGCCCCGGCGGAAGCTGCCACTGCTCGCCCGTGCTCGGCCGCGACGTCGGTAATAAGCAGCCGGACGTCCAGGCTTTTATGCCGCAGCGAGGCGATGTTCGCGGCATGCATGGCACCGATCCTGCCGGCACCGGCCAGGCCCAGGGTCAGCGTACCCACGTTCAGCCGCGGGTGGTTTCGGCCTGCGCGACCTCGGCCTCGACTTCCGCCAGCACGTCGCTGTGGCTGCCGAGGGCTTCGAGTTCATGTGCGAGTTCGCTCAGTTCCGCGCCGCCGGCCATCTGCCCGGTGAGCTCTTCCAGCGTGATGTCCTTCTTGTTGTAGTACCCAATGGACTTGCCGCGCTTGAGCAGGAGGAACCGGTCCCCCACCGGATACGCGTGGTGCGGGTTGTGGGTAATGAAGATGACTCCCAGCCCGCGGTCCCGGGCCTGCAGGATGTAGCGGAGCACCACACCGGACTGCTTCACGCCCAGCGCCGCGGTGGGCTCATCCAGGATCAGCACCTTGGCCCCGAAGTACACGGCGCGCGCAATGGCAACACACTGCCGCTCACCGCCGGAGAGCTGGCCAATGGGCTGTTCGACGTCGCGCAGGTCGATCCCCATCTCCTGCAGCTCATGCTTGGTGATCCGCTTCATCTCTTCCACATCCAGCCGCCGGAACGGCCCGGATCCCTTGGTCAGTTCCGAGCCGAGGAAGAAATTGCGCCAGATAGGCATCAGGGACACCACGGCCAGGTCCTGGTACACCGCGGCGATACCGGCGTCCAGTGCCTCCCGCGGGGAGCTGAGGTGCCTGGGTTCGCCGAAGATGCTGAACGTGCCTTCGTCGTGCTTGTGCAGCCCGGCGATGATCTTGATCAGCGTCGACTTCCCGGCACCGTTGTCCCCCAGCACGCAGGTGACCCGGCCGGCGTCGACCGCCATGGTCACATCCCGCAGGGCGATGATGTTGCCGTAGTGCTTGCCCACGCCGTCCAGTTCCAGAAGGTGCACCGGAGTGCTGGTCAGCGGGTCCTTCTGGTCCTTCAGCAGCGCGTCCTGGCTGATCCCGTTGTTTTCCATGGCTTTTCCGTCCTAAAAATTGCGGGAAGTTGCGGTTACTGCTGCTCGGCGCGGCGCTTGACCATCAGGTTCACGATTGTGGCCAGCAGCAGCATCAGGCCCAGGAAGAACTTGAACCAGTCCGGGTTCCATTCGGCATAGACAATGCCCTTGTTCGCCATGCCGAAGATGAACGCGCCGATCGCTCCGCCAATTGCAGAGCCGTAGCCGCCGGTTAGCAGGCATCCGCCAATCACAGCGGCAATGATGTAGAGGAATTCGTTGCCCACGCCTTCACCGGACTGCACCGTGGAGAAGGCGAACAGGTTGTGCATGCCCAGGACCCAGGCGCAGAAGCCGACCCCCATGAACAGCCCGATCTTGGTGCGCACCACCGGAACGCCGACGGCGCGGGCTGCGTTGGCGTCACCGCCGGCGGCGAAGATCCAGTTCCCTACCCGTGTGCGCAGCAGGATCCAGGAGGCAACGGCCACCATGGCAATCCAGATGAACACGGTGATCTTCACGTCGATGCCGCCGATGTTCACGGAGGAGGCGAAGATGGCGCGCGCTGACTCGAAGCCGTCCATGCTGGCGATCGACGGCGTGGAGACGCTGCCGCCGATGGCACGGGTCAGGCCGAGGTTCAGTCCGGTCAGCATGAGGAAGGTGGCCAGCGTGACGATGAAGGAGGGGAGCTTGGTCTTGATCAGGATCCAGCCGTTGATGAACCCGACGCCCAGGGACATGGCCAGCGCCAGCACCACGCCCACCCACACGTTGGTGGAGAAGTACCAGCTGAAGAGCGAGGCCATCAGGGCGGAGCTGATCACGGCGACGCCGGTGGAGAGATCGAATTCACCGCCGATCATCAGCAGCGAGACGCCCACGGCCATAATGCCGATGGTGGATGCGCCGTACAGGACCGTCGCGATCGAGCCCGGCTGCAGGAACACCGGTGCCACGGCGGAGAAGAATACGAAGAGTGCGACGGCGCCGACCAGGGCCCCGATTTCGGGGCGGCCGAGCAGCCGGCTCAGGGTGCTTTTTTTGCCTACCCGTTCATCCGCGGCGGGAGGAGTTGCCGTAAGGGTCATGTCAGTTCTCCTTGGCGCTGCGGCGGAGCACACAGTCCTCCGCCGCAGCTTGGGGGTGGATTAGCGTACGCCCTGCTCGGCGAACTCCAGCACGTCGGTGGCGCTCTGCTGGTCAACGATGGTGGGCCCGGTCAGCACCGGCTGCCCGCCGCCGATCTTGAAGCCGCCGCGCACGCTCTGCCAGAGGGCATCGATCGATCCGTAGCCCTGCAGCCACGGCTGCTGGTCGACGGTGAAGATCACTTCACCGTCCGCGATTTTCTGCGCCATCTCCGAGTTCATATCGAAGGACGCAACCTTTGCATCGCTGCCGGCTGTTTCGACGGCCTGCAGGATGGTCAGGGTGTACGGGGCGCCGAGGCCAATAACGACGTCGGCGGCGTCCGTGGCCTGCAGCTTGGCAGTGACGGTGGACTGGACCTGGGTCATGTCGGTGCCCTGCACGTACAGGATTTCCGTTGCCGGGATGATGGACTTCACACCCGCACAGCGGTTCTCCAGGCCCACGTGGCCCTGCTCCTGGATGACGCAAATGGGGTTCGTGTACCCGTCAGCCGAGAGCCGTTCGCCGACAGCCTCGCCGGCCAGGACCTCATTGGAACCAAAGTGAGTGAAGGCACCGAGTTCGGCGGAACGGTCTTCGCCGGCGTTCAGGCTCACCACCGGGATGCCGGCGTCCGCTGCCTTCTTCAGGGCCGATGCCAGGGCATCCGGCTTGGCGAGGGTAACGGCAATGCCGTCCACACCCTGATCCACGGCCTGCTCGATCAGCTGGGCCTGGCGGCCGCCTTCCGGGTCGGAGAGGTACTGCAGCTCAACGTTGTCCTTGGCGGCTGCCTCTTCGGCGCCCTTGCGGACAATGTCCCAGAAGGTGTCCCCGGGTGCTGCGTGGGTGATCAGTGCGATGTTCATGCGTTCGGTCCCGGCAACCTCGCCGCCGGCCTCGGAATCAGCTTCGGGTTCACGCCCTCCGCTGCTGGAGCAGGCAGCCAGTGCCAGCATGGGAACCAATACTGACGCAGCGGCAAATCTTCGCCAGGAATGCTTGTGTGACACGAGAATCTCCTTTGTCTTCCGTGAACCGGCCCCGGCGAGGCCGGTGGGCGTCCCGGGCACCATCGCCCGTAACTGCCCCTCGGGCATAAGCATGGTGACGGGCATCACAAAAGTCAACAGTATGTCAGGACATATTCACAATAGGACGCCCTGGGGCCCTTTCGGTGGACCCGGAATCCGGCAAACCGCAAAACCCCTCCGCGATTCGGGCCGCCACTGCTACGATCAACCAAAAGACAGATTGTCCTGTCATTTAGACCAGCCCGGCGCTATATAAACCGACCGGCAAAGGAGGAACTGCCGTGGAACTCAACATCCCCATCGACAGGTCCTCCCCCGTGCCCCTCTACCACCAGGTGGTACAGGGCATTGAAGCCGCCATCCGCAGCGGAACCCTGGAATCCGGCTCGCGGCTGGAGAATGAAATCGAGCTGGCCAGCCGGCTGAACCTCTCCCGCCCCACCATGCGCAAGGCCATGGATGAACTGGTCCGCTCCGGGCTGCTGGTCCGCAAGCGCGGCGTTGGAACGCAGGTGGTTTCCAGCCAGGTCCGGCGCAACCTGGAGCTTTCCAGCCTCTTTGACGACCTGCAGCGCACCGGCCAGAAACCAGCCACGGAGGTCCTGGAGTTCCGGCACGGCAAGGCGGACACCGCCGTCGCCCGCTCCCTGGACCTGCCCGCCGGGGTGAACGTCTACCACTTCACGCGGCTGCGCAGTGTTGACGGCAAGCCGCTGGCGCTGATGGAGAACTGGGTCCGGGACGACATCACCGAGATAACCGAAGACGGGCTCCGCCGCCACGGCCTTTACCAGCTCCTGCGCGACGCCGGCGTGAACTTTCGGCTGGCCAGCCAGCGCATCGGCGCCGTCGTCGCCGATGAACGGCAGGCCAGGCTGCTGACTGCCGAGCCGGGGTCGGCTTTGGTGACCATGGAACGCACCGCAGTCGACGACGCCGGACGCAGCGTGGAAACCGGGCACCACGTGTACCGCGCCGATTCCTACAGCTTCGAAATGACACTCGTTCAGCGCTAAGGATCCTCAGCTCCAGCGGAAGGAAAGCAGCATGGCCGAATCATCACAGTGGGTCTATCCGCTGGGCAGCGCCGGAGACGGCACCTGGGACATCTCGCTCGGAGCCGGGGACACCGCCGTCCGCCCGGCCGGCTGGGAGCACACGGGCCTCAAGACAGCCCGGCTGCAACCCGGGGAAGCCGTGAAACTCAGCGCTGAAGCCGAGGAACGGATCATCATTCCGCTCGAAGGCGCTCTTTCGGTGAGCGTGGACGGCACCGAGTACCAGCTGCGCGGCCGCTCCTCTGTCTTCGCCGGCCCGTCGGACGTGCTCTACACCGGCGTGGACACCGCCGTCGTGGTTTCCGCACCGGAAGGCGGGCGCGTAGCCGTGGCCCTGGCACCGGCCCGTGCCGGTTACCCGGTGCGCCTGATCCGGTCCGAAGATACCCCGGTGGAGCTGCGCGGGGCCGGGAACTGCTCCCGCCAGGTGCACAACTTCGGCACACCGGCAGCTCTGGAGGCCGACCGCTTTATTGTCTGCGAAGTCCTCACCCCGGCCGGGAACTGGTCCTCCTATCCCCCGCACAAGCACGACGAGGAGAAGGACGGCGAAACCAGCCTCGAGGAGATCTACTACTTCGAGACCCGCCCCTCCGCCGGCGCGCCGGACGGCACGGATCCGGTGGGTTACGCCCGCGTCTATGCCTCCGATGAACGCCCCATCGATGTCACCGCCGAGGTCCGCACCGGCGACGTGGTCCTGGTGCCCTACGGCTGGCACGGTCCGGCCATGGCTGCGCCGGGCTACGACCTGTACTACCTGAACGTGATGGCCGGACCGGGCCGGGTGCGCGAATGGCTGATCAGCGATGACCCGCACCACGGCTGGGTCCGCAGCACCTGGGAGAACACGCAGATCGATCCGCGGCTGCCCTTCTAGGGTTCAGTGCGCCGCCACGGTCCCGCCGCGGGGGGGGCGCAGTTCTGCGGGGTCCCCGCGGCGGAACTGCTCTTCGAGCTCTTCGAGTGACTTGCCGCGGGTTTCAGGAAGGTAGAGCTTCACAAAGATCACGGCCAGCACACCAATCGAGGCGAACATAAAGAACGTCGCGGAGATCCCGATCCCCTGAGTGAGAATCGGGAAGCTGAACCCCACGGCGAAATTCACCATCCACAGCACGAACGCCGTTGACCCCATGCCGAGGCCGCGGATCTTCAGCGGGAAGATCTCCGAAAGCATCAGCCAGGTTACCGGCGAAATCGCACCCTGCTGGAAGGCCAGGAAACTGACCGTGAGGGCCAGGATTACAAAGCCGCGGCCGGTGCCTTCGGGCAGGATCAGTGAGAACAGTCCGATCAGGGCGAGGGCTACGATGGTTCCGATCTGCCCGACCATCAGCATGGGACGGCGCCCCACGCGGCCCAGCAGCCAGATGCCCACGAACGTGGCAAGGACTGAGATAACACCGTTGGCTATGTTGGCCGTAAGGGCCGCTTCAGTCCCGAACCCGGACTGCTTCAGGATCTCCGTGCCGTAGTACATGATCGAGTTCACGCCGGTGACCTGCTGGCAAATGGCCACTCCGACGCCGATCAGGAAAATGCGCCGCATCCACGGCACACCCAGATCCCGGAAGGAGCCCTTCTTTGCTTCATAGTCTTCCCGGGCCAGCTGCCGGACTTCATCAAACTCCTTGCGTGCCACTGCGGCCGTGCGGATCTTCTTCAACACCTCGAAGGCCTCGGGGAAACTGCCGATCGACGCGAGCCAGCGCGGACTTTCGGGCACCCGCAGCATTCCCAGCCACAGCGCAATCGCCGGCAGGGTGGCGAGGAAGAGCATCCAGCGCCAGATGTGCAGTTCATCGGACCAGACGTTGCCAAGTACAGCGTTGACGATAAACGCCAGCAGCTGGCCGCTGACAATCATCAGCTCGTTCCGGGTCACCATCTGGCCGCGGCGGTCTGCCGGGGACATCTCGGCCAGGAAGACCGGCACCATTGCAGACGCGCCGCCCACGGCCAGGCCGAGCACAAACCGGAACGGAACCATCACCTCCACGTTCGGCGCGAAGGAGACACCCAGGGTGCCGATGAGGAACACGGCCGCAAGAGCCATGATCATCCGCCGCCGTCCGTAGCGGTCCGAGAGCCGCCCGCCAGCGAGCGCCCCGAAGGCCGCTCCAAAGAGCAGTGCGCTCGTGACCATGCCGGTGGTCAGGGGGGTCAGTCCCAGGTCATCTTCCATAAACGGAAGCGCGCCGTTGATGACGCCGGTGTCGTAGCCAAACAGCAGCCCGCCCAGGGTGCTGACCGCCGTGATCCGCTTGAGTGCCTTCTCTGACTTGCCGTCAGCCCCGGCTGCGGAAGACGCGGCGTCGTCTGCCTTCAAAGTGCCCATGATGTGTCCTCTCCGTTACCGGCCTCAGGCGAAACTGCCGGCAAATTCCTTCATGGTCTGCAGCTGGTAGCGCGAGACTTCCAAGGCGTTCTCATCCTCGCCAAACACGCTGGAGACCATCACGGTCTCCGGGCGGTCCAGGAACCCGTTCTCCGCCAGGCCGCCGAAGAACTCCTGCCAGTCCACGTCGCCGTCGCCTATCTTCAGGTGCTGGTGCACCCGCACGGCGTTGCCCGGCGGGTTGGTGATGTAGCGCAGCCCGTGGGAAGCGTGGTGGTCCATGGTGTCCGCGACGTGCACTACGCGCAGCCGGTCTCCCGCTGCGGCCATGATCCGGGCCGGGTCGTCTTTCATATGGAAGGTATGGGCTGCGACGTAGACGAATCCGAGGTTCGGGGAGTTCACCCCGCGGATAACCCGCAAGGCTTCCAGCCCTTCCTCAACGAAGTCGTCCGGGTGCGGGTCGATGGCCACGTGGATGCCTTCGCGCTCAAAGACCGGCACCAGTTCCTCCATGGAGCGGTAAAACGCCGCTTCGGATTCCTCCGGCTGTTCCGGCCGGCCGCTGAATTCGGTGTTCATCTGCTCCACGCCAAGGTCGACGGCGATCTGCACGGCACGCTTCCAGTACCGTACGGCTGCCTCCCGGAGGTTCTCATCCGGAGAGGACCAGCGCAGGACCGGCAGGATGGAAGCGACCTCGACGTCGGCCTCAGCGCAGGCCTTTCGAAGGTCAGCAACCAGTGCGTCGTCAGCTTTGGGGTGCCGGAAGAACGGCAGCACGTCCGGGTGCGGGGTGAGCTGAAGATACTTGTAACCCAGCTCGGCGGCGAGCTGGGGGAACTCCAGCACGGAGTGGCTGGAGTGGAAGGGTGTGGGGTCCAGGGCAATCTTCATTGATGGGTCCTTCGCGGGGGTTTAGCTGTACAGGGCGGGCTTGGTGTTCAGCTGCACCGGGACCTTGGCTCCGGTGCGCTGCGCTTCGACGCCTGCTTCGCAGCACGCCGCCGTGGCGTACCCGTCCCAGGCGCTGGGCCCGCCAATCCGGTCCTGGAGCGCTGCATCCACCCAGGCCTGGATTTCGACGTCGTACGCGGCGGCGAACCGTTCTTCGAAGCCCGGGGCGACCTTTCCTCCCCACCGCCCCTGTGTGCGGACGCTGGGACCGGAATCCCCGCCGATGCTGACAACCCCTGACTCAAAGGACGCCTGCGTGGCAACCTCGTACCCGTACTGGGCATTGACGTAGATTTCCACGTCGGCGAGCACCCCTGATTCGGTTTCGAGGAGGACATGCTGCGGGTCGTGCTGCCCTGCCGGGGCATTGCGGGTCGGCTTGCCCATCCGTACCTGGACGGAGGTGATCTCTTCCCCGGTGAAGAACCGGACGGCGTCGAATTCGTGCACCACGGAGTCATTGATGAGCATCTCGTTGGTGAATCCGGCGGGGGTGGAGGGGTTGCGGTGCTGGTGGTGGAGCACCAGCAGCTCGCCGAGCTCTCCGCTGCGGATGAGTTCCCCCAGCTGCGCGTATTCGGCGTCGAACCGGCGCATGAACCCTACCTGGATCCGCTGCCGGCCCAGCTTTTCCTCGGCCTGGACCACTTTCCACGCTGACTCTGCGTCCGGGGTCAGCGGCTTCTCGCACAGGATCGGCACATCCCTGGCCAGAGCGGCGTGGAGGATGTCCTCGTGCAGGAAACCCGGCGTGGCGATGAGCACCGCGTTGATGTCCGGATTCTCAAGCGCTTCCCGGGCATCGGCGAGCGCCACGGCGCCCGGAATCCCGGCGATCGCTGCGTTGGCCCGGTCCAGCGCAATGTCAACGACGGCTGCCACCTCGGCACCGTGGATACGCCGGTGGATGCGCTGGATGTGGTCAATTCCCATGCGGCCGGCACCGATGACGGCAACGCGGAGGTTCTGGCTCATTGTCTGTCTCTCTCTAACTAGTGAACGCGGGTCCGGGACCCGCAGGAAAGCAGGTAGCTGCGTGTGCGTTTGGCGATGGGAAGCGGGATGCCGAAGTCCGCCACCGGGTACATGTCCTGTTCCACAATCCCGAACACCGGCCGGTCCAGGCCTTCGACGGCGCTGATGACCTGCGCCAGGTCGGGCAGGCCATTCGGCGGTTCGGTCATAACCCCGGCGAGGTTCGCTGCAGCCCAGGTGAGGTTCTGCTCCCGGACGGCCTGCAGCACGGCAGGGTCGATCTGCTTCAGGTGCAGATAGCCAATGCGTTCGGGGTACTTGGCGATCAGCTCCAGACTGCTGGCGCCGCCGTATTCCGCGTGACCTGTGTCCAGGCAGAGGGTGACCAGCTGGGGGTCTGTGTTCTGCAGGAACCGTTCGATGTCCGCCTGGCCGCAGACATGTGAGTCTGCGTGTGAGTGGAACTGCTGCTGCAGTCCGTACTCCTCGGCCAGGACCTTGCCCAGGCGGTTGTGCCCGTCAAACAGGTCATTCCACTGGTCCGGGCTGAGCTGGCCGTTCTCCACCGGTTCGCCGGTGACATCGTCGCGCCACATGGCCGGGATGACCACAATATGCTCGCCGCCGATCGCCGCGGTCAGTTCAGCGACTTTCCGCGCAGGTTCCCAGGCGATGTCCCACTGGTCAACACCGCGGTGGAAGGCAGTGAACACCGTTCCAGCGGAGACCGAGAGGCCGCGGGCTTTCAGCTCGTCGGCGAGCCGGGACGGGTCGGTGGGCAGGTAGCCGTAGGGGCCAAGTTCGATCCAGCGGTATCCGGCTTCGGCAACCTCGTCCAGGAAACGCTGCCAGGGAATCTGCTTCGGGTCCTCGGGAAACCAGACACCCCATGAGTCGGGGGCGGTGCCGATGATCAGTTTGTTTTCAACGTCGCTCACGTTCGAAGTCCTTTCAGCCGAGGAACGGCTTTTGCTCTTTCTTATGGCTGGCATAGGTCTCGTAAGCGGCCTGCGTCGATTCCAGGCTGGAGACCCCGGAGACGGGAACGTCCCACCAGGATTCAGAATCCGGCGCGTCCAGCAGCGGATCAGACTCAACGTGGATCAGCACGGGACCGGTCCCTTCCGGCTCGGCCTTGGCTTTGGCGACGGCCGCTTCGAGGTCCTCGATGACACCTTGTCCGGGTTCCACACGGATTACACGAACACCCAGGGATTCGGCATTCGCAGCGAGATCCACGGGCAGCACCTCGCCGTCGTCAAACGTGTGCCGTTTTTTGTCCAGCGTCCGGTATTTGGTGCCGAACCGCTGAGAGCCGAGAGACTCGGACAACGCTCCGATGGAGGCGTAGCCGTGGTTCTGGATCAGCACCACAATGAGCTTGAGGCCCTCAGCCACAGCGGTGACCAGTTCGGTGTGCATCATCAGGTAGGACCCGTCCCCCACCATGACTACGACGTCGCGCGGCTGGCTTCCTGCTGTTCCCTCCTGCGCACGGTGAGCCTCGTCCACGGCCGCGCGTTTTACGCCCAGCCCGCCGGGGATTTCGTAGCCCATGCAGGAATAGGCATACTCCACGTGGTAGCCGAACGGGTCCCTGACCCGCCACATCTTGTGCAGGTCACCCGGGAGCGATCCCGCCGCGCAGACCACCACGTCCCGGGGATCCATGGCCCGGTTGACCGCGCCGATGATCTCATTCTGGCTGGGCAGCGGCGTGTGTCCGGATCCAAATGCGTCGTCGACGGTCTGGTTCCAGCGCTTCTTCTCTGCAGCCATCCGGTTCGCCAGGTCTCCGGACACCCGGTACCCGGAGAGGCTTTGGCTGAGTTTCACCAGCGCTTTCCGGGCATCGGCCACGATGGGCAGGCTGGTTCCCTGCTTGTACGCGTCGAGTGCGGCCACGTTGATGTTGATGAACCGCACGTCCGGGTGCTGGAACGCGGTGCGCGACGCGGTGGTGAAGTCCTCGTACCGGGTCCCGATCCCGATGATCAGGTCAGCGTCGCGGGCGAGGGCGTTAGCCGCAGTGGTGCCGGTGGAGCCCACCGCACCGAGGCAGTACGGGGCATCCCAGGGAAGGGACCCCACGCCGGCCTGGGTGTAGGCCACCGGAATACCGGTGAGCTCCGCGAACTCTGCCAGCGCGCTTCCCGCGAAGGCGTACAGGACACCGCCGCCGGCGATGATCAGCGGGCGCTCCGCGGAGCGGATGAGCTGTGCCGCGCGGCGGATGTCTGCATCTTCGGGTTCCGGCCGCCGGATCCGCCATTCCCGTTCAGCGAGGAATTCGCCGGGAACATCCAGGACTTCGGCCTGCACGTCCTGCGGCAGCGAAATGGTCACTGCTCCGGTCTCGGCCGGGTCGGTGAGCACCCGCAGTCCGTGGAACAGTGCAGAAAAAAGCTGCTCCGGCCTGCTGACCCGGTCAAAGTACTTCGAGAGCGGGCGGAAGGCATCATTGACGGTGACGTCGTAGGCCTCGGGGCGTTCAAGCTGCTGCAGCACGGGATCCGCTGCCCGGGTGGCGAAGGTGTCCGACGGCAGCAGCAGCACCGGAAGCCGGTTGGTGGTGGCAAGTGCGGCTCCGGTGAGCATGTTGGTAGCTCCGGGGCCGATCGAGCTGGAGACTGCGAAGGCAGCACGCCGCCGGGAGTGGCGGGCGTAGCCCACGGACTGGTGAACCTGGGCCTGTTCGTTCCGGCCCTGGTAATACGGCATAAGGGTGGGATCCTGGACCTGCCACTGCTTCAGGGCCTGTCCCACTCCGGCAACGTTGCCGTGGCCGAAAATCCCGAACATTCCGGGGATCAGCCGTTCGCGGTACTCACCCTCACCGGCGTCGTCGGTGGTGTACTGCCTGCCCAGGAACTCTACGACCGCCTGGGCCACGGTCATTCTGCGGTGGGACATCAGCTGGGGATCTCCTGTCGGGTGCGGGTTTTCAGCAGGGATGCGGCGGCGGCCACGGCTTCGCGGACGGTGCCTTCCCTGGGGTAAAGCAGCGTGCGGCCAACGGTCAGGCCCTGCACTCCGGGCAGGCGCAGCGCAGCGCCCCAGGTCGCGTAGATTTCCTCCGGGCTGCCGGCGGGATCTCCGCCCAGCAGCACGGTGGGCATGGTGGTGGCGGCCATGACCCGTTCCATGTCCTGGACCACGGGCAGTTTCATCCAGGTGTAGGCGCTGGTGGATCCCAGACCTGACGCGACCGCGACTGACTTCACCACGGCGTCGGTGCTGAGGTCATTGCGGATGCTGCCCTTGTTCCAAACTGAGATGAACGGCTCCACCATGGCTATCAGCCGGCGTTCGGCCAGGGAATCGATGGCCTTGGCGGCTGACTCCAGGGCTCCGGCGGTTGCGGGGTCGCCCAGGCAAATCCGCAGCAGCAGCTTCCCGCCGGTGGCACCCAGCTCCGACAGCGCCTCGGCAGTGTGGCCGGTAAACCTGTCATCCACCTCGTTGACGTAACCCGCCAGGCCTCCGCGGTTCATCGAGCCGAACAGCAGCTTCCCGTCCAGCGCTCCGAGCAGGAGCAGATCGTCCATAATGTCCGGGCTGGCCAGGACACCGTCCACGGCGGGGTTGGCCAGTGCTTCGCGCAGCCGGTCCAGCAGGTCGCGGCGGTCCGCCATCGCCGTCGGGTTCTCCCCTACGGCAAGGGCACCGCGCGCCGGATGGTCCGCAGCGACAATGAAGTTCTGTTCCCCGAGCTTGATGCCCGGGTGCGGACGGCGGGCCGCTGCTGCACGGGCCACGGCTCCGGGATCTTCCAGCCGCAGCCGGGAGAGGTGCTGGTAGCGGTGCGGGTTGTCATCGAAGCCGTTCACCGGGCTGCCTCCGCTGCTTCTGGCAGACTGCGGCCGCGCTCGGTGAGCAGCGAGAGAACTTCCTCCGGCGTGGGCATGGCATCGGCGCAGGAAAGGCGGGAGGCCACAATCGCACCCGACGCGTTGGCGTAGTCCAGTACGGCTTCCAGCGGCCAGCCGGAGAGCAGTCCGTGGCAGAACGCTCCGCCGAACGCATCTCCGGCTCCCAGGCCGTTCAGTGTCTGCACCGGCACCGGCGCCGAAACAGCCCGCCCGGTGCGGGTCTTGGCCATCACGCCGTCGGCACCAAGCTTGACGACGGCGATCTCGACTCCCGCCTCCAGCAGCCTGTCCGCCTGTTCATCCGGGGTACCTGGTCCCACGGCGACGGCGCATTCGGCCTCATTGCCGATCGCCACAGTGACGTGCGGGAGGATCCGGGCAACCTGGGCGCGGGCTTCCGCTTCCGAATCCCAGAACATGGGGCGGTAGTCCAGATCCAGCACCGTGTACTGGCCCGGCTTCAGTCCCTGGCGCGGGCGCGCCTCGTGGGCTGCCACGTGGGCGGAGCGGCTGGGCTCCTGGCACAGACCGGTCACCGTGGTCCAGAAGATGCCGGCATCTTTGATGGCCTGCAGGTCGAGTTCCCCGGCGGAGATCTGCAGGTCGGGTGCAGTGGGGAACCGCCCGTAGAAGTAGAGGGGGAAGTCGTCCGGGGGCTGAATGGAACAGAACGTAGCCGGGGTCTGCAGTCCCGGGACCGAGGCAACGAATCCGGCGTCGACCCCGAACTTTGCGAGCTCCCGGCGCAGGTAGGCTCCGAACGGGTCCTCCCCGGTCCGCGTGATGACCGCACTGCTGCGGCCGTGCCGCGCCGCGGCCACTGCAACGTTGGAGGGTGAACCTCCAAGGTACTTTCCGAATGTCTTTACGTCGGCCAGTCCCACCCCGACGTCGTCGGGGTAAATGTCGACGCTGATCCGTCCCATGGTAAGCAAATCGTGAGCCACAACAGGTCCTCAGCCTTTCTGTTCGGGGCGGTATGCGGCCTGCTCGTCCCCACGGAACCCAGCCTGCCTGTGAGCCATAACACATCCCAACTCTGCCCGAGGCGCCATGTCCTGTCAATGCTTTGTACTGACATACTTACATTTGCCTTTCTTCAGTATCGAGAGGGTGCGGAGCCGCACTGGAGAAGTGGACCCTGTACGCAGCCCGCCGCAGGTGCTCTGCTGGAAAGCACCCCACCGTCGAAGGAGAATCCCATGCGCGGCGTAGTAATGCATGCACCCGGAGATGTCCGGGTGGAAAACCGGCCCGATCCCACCATCGAAGAACCCACCGACGCCGTCATCCGGCTCGCGGCCACCTGCATCTGCGGATCGGACCTCTGGCCGTACCGCGGGGTCGAAGACGTCAGCAAGTCCTCCCCCATGGGCCATGAGTACATCGGCTGGGTGGAGGAGGTCGGCTCCGGGGTGCGGACCCTCAAGCCCGGGGACTTCGTTGTCGGGTCCTTCTGGGCATCGGACAACACCTGTGAAATCTGCCGGGCCGGTTACCAGAGCCGCTGCGTCAACGCCGTTCCCATGGGAATGCTGGGGACTCAGGCACAGTTCGCCCGGATTCCGCTGGCCGACGGCCCCTTGGTCCCCCCACGGCCCCCCCCCCCCCCCCCCCCCCGCGCCCCGGGGG
>NZ_JAXIOM010000024.1:0-49175 GCF_049311025.1 Arthrobacter sp. 3Tela_A | reverse complement strand
GGACAGCAAGCGCCGAACGCGCCGGCTGTCCCGCCCTTCTCTCAGGGATACTCATGACACAACAGACCACGGAGGCACCCGCACGCAGCGCGGCGGGCGATGCCCCATCACCTACCCGGGCAGGCTCCTGGCGGCTCGAAATGAGCGCGGTCAACGGCTTCCTGCTCTCCTTCCCGCTGATCCTGATGCTGGCACTCTTTGTGGTGTACCCGCTGATCCGGATCTTCATCGAGGCCTCCTCGGACGGGGACACGTTCGGCCGGTACGCTGCCGTCTTCACCAATCCGGTCAGCCGGCGCGCCCTGACCACCACTCTCGTGGACTCCGTGGTGGTCACCCTGGTGGCCACCATCATCTCCCTGACCATCGCCTGGACCATCCACGCCACGAAACGGCGCTGGGTACGCATCCTGCTCTGGACCGTCACGCTCATCCCCATGTGGACCGGCGTGATCATGAAGAACTACGCCATTTTCATCATGCTCTCCAAACAGGGCCCGGTGAACTCCGTCCTGCTGGCACTGGGCATCATCGATGAGCCGCTCTCCCTGCTGTACAACGACACAGCGGTGATCATCGGCATCACGTACTCGCTCATCCCCTACGCCGTTTTCTCCCTCTTCGCCGCCATCTCCACCATCAACCTGCAGACCCTGACCGCAGCCGAAGCCCTCGGCGCCACCCGCACCCGGGCGCTGCTCGGGATCGCCCTGCCGGTGGCCAAGGGCGGCATCCTGGCCTCCATGGCCCTGGTCTTTGTACTCTCGATCGGGTTCTACATCACCCCCGTGATGCTCGGCGGACCGCAGACAGCGTTTATGGCAACCCTGATCAACCAGCAGCTCAACAGCCGCTACGACTTCCAGGGTGCATCCGCCAGCGCAGCCGTGCTGCTGATCGTCGCCGTCCTGGTCCTCGCTGTTGTTGCCGCACTGGTGGGCGCCAAGACCCTGAAACGAGCCATCCGATGAAACCCCTGGACCGGATCCTGGACCGGATCGCCCGGCTAATGGGGCTGGCGCTGATCTGCACTTCAGTGCTGATTCTGCTCTCGCCGATCCTCTTCACCATCCTGCTCTCCTTCGCTAACGATGCCTCCATCAAGTTCCCGCCCGGATCCTGGGGCGTGGACCGGTACATCGAGCTCTTCAACAGCCCCAAATGGCTGGACTCACTCGGTCTGTCCCTGCGGCTCGCCGTCGTCAGCGCACTGATCGCGGTGGCCGTGTCCCTTCCGGCGCTGTGGGCCATTCTGCGCAGCCAGCTGAAGGTCCGTGCCCTGATCGAGCAGCTCTCCGTCGCAAGCCTGCTCATCCCGGTGTCCGCATTCGCCGTCGCCATCTACGGTGTGTTCGCGCAGTTCCGAATGCTGGGCAGCTTCTGGGGCCTCGCTGTCGCACATGCCGTCCTGGCCATTCCATTCGTGATCCTGATCGGTGCAATCGGCCTTCGGGCGCAGCCGAAGGAACTGGAGCTGGTCGCGATCACCCTCGGTGCCAGCAGGGCCCGGGCGTTCACCGGCATCACCCTGCGTCTGGCGTTCCCCAGCCTCATCGCCGGATTCGTCCTGGCGTTCCAGGCCAGCTTCGAGGAGGCCGTGCTGGTGAACTTCCTCGGCGGACCAGGACTGCTCACGCTGCCCAAGCGCATCCTCGATGCCCTGCAATGGGGCAGCGAACCCGTGGTCACGGCCATCGCCTCCATCATCGCGGTGCTGACCTCAGCCCTCGTGGCGGTCTTTCTTTCGATAACCCAAGGAGTGAAGAAGTAATGACGGAAACCATGGCTCCCAGCCGGACAGACGCGCAGGCGCCGGTTCCCGCCGTCGAAATTGAAGGACTCTGCCGCTCCTTCGGCACGGTGAAGGCGCTGGATAACGTCAATCTGACCATCCGCAGGGGTGAGCTGGTGAGCCTGCTGGGTGCCTCAGGCTCCGGGAAGAGCACCCTGCTGCGCCAGATCGCCGGGTTCGACACCCCCACCTCCGGCACCATTCGCCTGGGCGGACGGGACGTAACCCGGCTGAGCCCCGCCCAGCGGGACATCGGCATGGTGTTCCAGAACTATGCGCTCTTCCCGCACCTGTCGGTGCGGAAGAACATCGAGTACGGACTGAAGATGCGCGGCTGGGACGCAGCACGCCGGCAGGCGCGTGCGGCGGAAATGCTGGGGCGGATGCGGCTGGCAGACTTCGGGGATCGTCTGCCTGCCGAGCTCTCCGGCGGCCAGCAGCAGCGCGTGGCAATCGCCCGCTCGCTCGCATTCTCTCCGAGCCTGCTGCTTATGGACGAGCCGCTGGGCGCCCTGGACAAGGCGTTGAAGGAGGACATGCTGGAGGAGATCCGGCGCGTTCACCAGGAGTTCGGCACCACGATCGTCTACGTCACCCATGACCGCGAAGAAGCGCTGGTCCTCTCCGACCGGATCGCGTTGATGGACCAGGCCCAGCTTAAGATCTGTGCTCCGGTGGAGGACCTCTACCTGCGCCCGCCCACGGCGTTCGCGGCGTCCTTCATCTCCGGGTCCTGCGTCCTGGAGCCCTCGGCAGAACTGCAGCTGACTCCGGCCGACGGCGGTGTGGCCGCGACGATCACCGGCAGCCCCACAGTGCTGGCCGGCACCGGAAACACCGGCAGCCTGGAGGGCTTCGGTCTGGCTGTGCGTCCCTCCGGGTTTTCCGTGGACGCAGCCGGTGCCCCTGGCGCGTTTACCGCCGAGGTCATTGAATCGGTTTTCCTGGGTGACCAGGTGCGGATCATCGCACGGCTGCAGGCCTTCGACCTGCGCGTCAAAGCCCTTGTGGACCTCGCGGCCGCCCCGCAGCTGCTGCCCGGGCAGACCATCGGCCTGCGCCCGCGCCCGGACGCGATGAGCGTCGTTTCGCTGTAGCCATACTGACGCGTGTGGCCCGCCGGTTCCCGGGCGGGCCATACGCTTTTAAGGTGTTAGGCGGTGTGGACCGGACGTGCTGCCCAGCGCGGTTCAGGACGGCTCGTCCGCCTGGTCCGGGAGCCCCCAGCCGTAGTTGGTCTTGACCACCTTGAGGATCGACTGGCTCCGCGTCTCCAGCACCCCGTCAATCGGTTCGATACCGGTGAACAGCACATCCCGGAAATGCCGCATGTCGCGGCAGATGACCTCTACCCGCAGCTTGAACCGGCCGTTGTCCACCAATGCCACCCAGACGACGTCGGGCAGCTTGCCCACTTCGGCGGCGACTTCCGCGGCACGCCCGGGCGTGGCGGCTATGTCCACCATGAAGAAATGGGACCTCCCCACCCGGATGGGGTCGGTGACCGCGACAACCTGCATAACGCCGTCTGCCATCAACCGCTGCGCGCGGTGCCGGACCGTACCTTCGCTGAGTTCCAGCTCGGCTGCGATGGACGTATAGGAACGCCTGCCGTCAGCCTTCAGGGCAGTGATGATGTGGCGGTCGATTTTGTCGAGTTTCATGGCTCCGGCACGGTCGAACGGATTTTCTCGAAGTCTAACAGGGCCTCTCTCCGCATATCGCAGGAGCCGCTTGCCAAGCCTTCGAACTGCGTATCCCGTCAAGCAACCGGCCTAGGAGCTCTTCGTCCAGGTGGCCAGGCCGCTGCCGTTGAGGGACTGCAGCACCACTCTCACCGCACTGCCCGTCCGGTCAAAAGCGGCACTCGCGCGTGATCCGTACGGGGCGCTCTCGCTCACGGGCTCATAGGCGTAGGTGTCTCCGTCCCATGGTTCCAGTTCGATCTCCGTCACCCCGTCCGGGCCGAGCCTCGCCGTCAGTCCTCCATTGGTCTCCTCTATGGTCATTTCCCCGAAGTACGGACTGAAGTACGTGCCGGTCAGGCCCTGGGTGTCCTGCGGTTCAGCGGCTCCAGCCGGACGGGCCTTCCCCGCCAGGTCACCGGCCGGCGCCAGCAGGGCAGCGAAGAGACCACCAAGGTCCCCGGTCCAGTCGCGGGTGGGTTCACCAAACTGCACAAGGTCCATGAACTGGGAGGTTACCGACTCGGGCGCACCAACGGGCGCCCCGTTGCCCAGCGCCACGATCCCGAGCCCAAGCTGCGGCACCATAGTGACTGCGGTCCCGGCGCCAAGCACGAACGCACCGGAATGCGAGTTTGCCATCCGCCCGCTCAGCAGCGGGTTCGCGTTGAAACCGTGACCGTAGTGCGAGGGCCGTTCCCCGCCAGTCTGCGGGCTGTTCGTGACGATCTGCGGACTCAACGCCTCGGCCAGCGCATCCGGATCCACAAGCTGGGTGCGGCCGCCCCCGGCCTCCAGAGCTCCGCCGGCCAGTACCACGGACATCCACCGGGAAAGGTCCTCCACGGTGGAGGACACGCCACCCGCCGGTGCCTGTGGATCAGGATCCCGGTCGAAGGCCGCGACGAACTCCCCGTCGATTTTGGCGTGCAGCAGGGCACGGTTGTCCCTGGCCAGGAAGTCAGCATGGCGCGAGGAGGAGGATTCCATGCCGATCGGGCCGTAGACCAACTCGTCCATGAGCGCATCCCACGACTGGCCCCTGGAGCGTGCCACGGCTTCGGCACCGACCGTTAGCCCGTAGTTGGAGTAGTGGTAGCTGGTTCGGAAGGCATCCAGCGGCTGCAGCCGGAGCCGGTCCAGAATCGTCGCCCGGTCGAAGCCAAGATCTTCCAGATCATCCCCGGCACCGGTCGTCAGGCCGGTGCGGTGGCTGAAGGCGTCCCCGACCGTCGCGAGGCCGGTGACTGCGGCGTCGGAATAGGCGAAATCCGGCAGCAGGGTGTGGATAGGCGTATCCCAACTCAGGTCCCCTCCTGCCTGGTGGATGGCTGCTGATACCGCCGTTGCCGCGAGCGGCTTGGAGAGGGATGCCAGCTGGAACACGGTATCCGGCGTGACGGCCTTGTCCGTGCCTGCTTCGCGGACCCCGTACCCTTCAGCGAAAACCGTGTCACCGTTCCGGACCACCGCAACAGACATCCCCGGCACGCCGGTCCGCTCCAGGACCTCCTCCACGATCCCGGGCAGCCGTTCCAGTGCAGCATCAATGCTCTTCTCCGGCATGGCCAGGACGTCCTGGCCGGGGTCTGTTCCGGCCTGTACCCCAGCAGCGGTCCCGGCGGCTGTGCAGCCCGAAAGCGCCAGGGATACCGCCAAGGCGGCAACCAAAGGCGCTCTTCTTCTCGATTGAATGTGCAATCCGTCCTCCGTCTGGGTGGTCCTGTCCCGCCGGGCGGGCTAGCCTCTGGGCAGGCTGAACGCGGGCGGTGCCTGAGTGCCCGTCCCGCGCCGGGTTTCCGTGAGCGCGGGAACGGATCACGCCAAGCTAAGACTTCCACCGGCGCCCGCTGCCTACCTAGAGACCCAGGTCCCCAGTTCCGAGTAGTGCGCCCGTAACATACGCCGGGAAACGGCCCCCGGTGTTTAGCTGGAGCCAACATCGGGGGGGGACGCAATGGGAGCACTAATCCGGCCGCTTCGGGCAGCTGCACGGCGACGGCCGGAGGGACGGACACGGCCGCCGATGCGGCAATCACTCAACCGCGCCCTGCTGGCCATCTTTGTCACCGGCCTGCTCCTGACGGGCCTGCTGCTGGCCCTCGTACCGCCGACTGGACCCGCAGGCCCTGTGCTGCTGATGTTCCCGCTGACAGTCGTCGCATACCTGGTTGCCGGCCTGCTTGCCTGGCATGGCCGCCCAGGCACCCTCATGGGCCCGCTCATCCTCCTCTCCGGCGCTGCGGTGTTCCTCACCGGGCTGGGAAATTCGCAGGTCCTGGCGCTCATCGCCGTCGGGTCCATTGCCGCCTCTCTCCCGCTCGCCACCTTCATTCATCTGCTGCTGGCTTTTCCCACCGGCAGGCTCCCGTCCGCGCCGGCCAGGCTCACGGCCACAGCCGGCTATATGACGGCGCTCGTCCTGCAGGCGCCTGCTGTCCTTTTCTCGGCGGACAGCGGCCTGTCCATCACCGAGGACCCGGCCCTGGTCCAAGCGGGGCAACTGCTGCAGGGCGCGGTGGGCGGCATCGTCCTTCTTGCTACGGCGGCTCTTTTGCTCCTGCGGCTGCGCGCGGCGAGCCCGCCCGAGCACCGTGTGCTGATGCCGCTTTACGCCTACGGCATCTTGGCGATTCTCCTTGTCCTCGGTGCGACCAGGGCCCTGCCATTCCTCTTTGGCTGGGACTCGGTGCTGGTGGGCTCCTTCCAGCTGACCGTCCTGGCCCTGGTACCCATCGCCTTCACGCTGGCCGTCCTGCGCGGCGGAGTGGCGCGAACCGGTGAACTCGAAGAACTGGGGCAGTGGCTGGAGGCTGCATCTGACGACCAGGCAGGCATCGCCGCGGTGCTCTCCCGCACGCTCGGCGATCCCTCGCTGGATGTCTGGTTCTGGGCTCCGGCCGGACAGTTCCTGAACGTAAAAGGGGAACCGGTGGACTCAAAGGCTCATGACCCGCAGCGCGCGCAGGAAACGGTGGAGCTGGACGGACGGCTTATCGGTGCCATCAACTACGACCGCGCCCTTGTTCCGGAGCGCGAGCTGGTCCGCACAGCCAGCCGGGTGGTGGCCATTGCCCTCGACCGGGAACGGCTTACCGCATTGATCCACGCCAACCGCCGGGAACTGCAGCTCTCGCGTGAACGGCTCGTTGAGGTGGCGGACACCGAACGGCGCCGGATAGCCCAGAACCTTCATGACGGGCTGCAGGCCCAGCTGGTACTCCTGGGCCTGGAAGCGCAACAGCTGGCGCATACCGCCGGCCCCGAATGTTCCCTCTCAGGACAGGCAGTCCGGCTCCGGCGCAATATTGACCAGGCAGCCGCGGAACTGCGCGACGTCGTGCACACCGTAATGCCGGCCCCGCTGATCCAGCGCGGGCTCTCCGCGGCCACGGAGGACCTGGTAGACCGAATGCCCATTCCCACCGGGCTGGAGCTCTCCGTCGCTGACGGCGAACTTCCTCCGGCGCTGGAGAGCACCGCTTATTTTGTCATCGCGGAGGCGCTGGCCAACTCGATCAAGCATTCCGACGCCGCGTCGGTGCGGGTTGCCCTGCGGCGCACCCCCGGATCGCTGCTCATCGAGGTGAGCGATGACGGGCGCGGCGGCGCAGCCCCGGGCCCCGGCGCCGGCCTCACCGGCATGGCAGAGCGGCTCGACGTCCTTGGCGGCTAGCTGCGGATCCGCAGCGAGCCGGGAGCTGGAACCAGTATCCGGGCGGAGGTGCCCTGTGCCTGACGCACTGCGCGTCGTTGTTGGCGAGGACGAAGCCCTGCTGCGGCGTGGCCTGGAACTCGTCCTGCAGGAAGCCGGCATGCAGGTGGTCCGCGCCGCCGTGGACGCCGGGGAACTGGAAGCAGCGGTACGGGAGCTGAGGCCGGACATGGTCATCACAGACATTCGAATGCCGCCGGATTTTGCCGATGAGGGTCTGGCTGCGGCCTGCCGTATCCGGGCGGAGTACCCGGGACTGCCCGTTGTGGTGCTCTCCCAGCACGTCCAGCGCCGCTATGCCCTGGAACTCCTCGGGCCCCGCCGCCCCGGGGGGACCCGAGGACAGGGCACGGCAGCGGGCGGGATCGGCTATCTGCTCAAACAGCGCATCGCGGACGTGGACGGCTTCCTCTCAGATCTGCGGAATGTTGCCGGCGGCGGCACGGCCATCGACCCTGAAGTCATCGCCGTCATGGTCGCCCGGGCGCGGATCTCCGACGAAGCTGTCGGTGCCCTCACGCCCCGCCAGCGGGAAGTGCTGGCACTGGTGGCAGAGGGCCGCAGCAACGCGGCGATCGGCGAGCGCCTGTTCATTACCGAAAAGGCCGTTGTACAGCACATTTCCCGCATCTATGACGCCCTGGGGCTGCCTGTTGCTCCCGATGCGCACCGCCGGGTCCTGGCCGTGCTGCAGTATCTGAGCCGGGAAAACCCGGCGCCCTGATCCGGCCACGTTTGGCGACTTGGGTCCCTTCCGCCACGGAAGACAACGTCCGTAACGTCCTCAGTATGACCAGAGAACTATGGAAACACCGCCTGCGGCGTCCCTTGGGGAAGCCGTTCAGTGCGCACCACCGCAAACGCCGCGCTGCCCTCACATCCGCCTCGGGGGCACTGGTGATGGCTGCCGGGCTGCTCCTGGCGCCGTCGGCAGCACAGGCCAGCAGCGACATCACCATGAACGCCACGATCAATGTTGGCGGCGATCTTTCGCTCCATGATGCCTGGAGCACCCAGCTGCCCAACTCCCTCAAAGCTGCAGACGGATCGATCCCCGTCGGCGGGAGCGGCACGTGGTCTGCAACCGGACCCACCAGTGCCAGCGGCGAGTTCGGATACCGAATCTACGAGCACGGTCAAAGAACGGCCTATACGGTGAGCGGAGAAGCCCACTACGTCTGGCCGGACACCCCGTTCGGCGGGGCCTGCAGCATCTTCCGCGATGATCCCGTTACCGGGACTCCCGTCCGCGTTGACCAGGCTGAGGACTCCCCGTACGAATGCACAGTCGAAATCCCAATGTTCGGAGTCACCGCCCTTGAGCCGGTCTTCACCGTGAAGCCCCTCGTCTGGGCAACCGCGCGGGGAGTGGTGGTGCCTGTAGCGGCCAGCGGGCACAGCCTCAGCCTGACCGACGGCGCGCTCGGCTCCAGCAATAAGGAGTTCCTGGTCAACGGCGTCCTGCACAACTCGGGCTCCGCACCCGATGCTGTTGCAGCCGGGTCGAGCACCGGCTTCGCAGCGTTCCTGCGCAATGCAGAGGGCAATGAGCTCAACGGCTGGGCCCGCGGAGACTTCACCTACCGCATCGTTGAAGACGGCGTGGCCACCCCGTTCTGGGTGCAGGGCCACGTCCAGAACACCCGCAGCACGTCCTTTGAACACGACGGCGCCTGCAACATCTTCCAGGGAAATCCGCTTCCCGGACCGGGAGAGGACCCGGGAACGCTGGTGGAGTTCTCCCCGTACACCTGTGACGCCCAGGGCGAGAACCTCGACGGCCGTGGAGACTGGCAGGTGACGTTCAGCCTGCAGGCTACCCCGTACACGCTTGTCTCCGGTGCAGAAGCGACCGAGCTCCTGACCCAGGGCTGCGTGGAAAGCACCAACTGCCTCTTCTTCCCGAAGAGCATGGAGAACATCACCAAAGGCAAGGCGATCAACGTTGGCAGCCAGACCAACGACGGCGAGAAGGGCACGGATAAGCTCGTCTACGAGTACCACGACGACCGTTCGATCTCTAACTCGGTTGCCATCGCGATCGGCTGGAAGGGAAAGTCGAACTTCCTGATCGAAGAGCTCGAGACTTCCCTCAAGATCACCTACAAGTTCAAACTCGAGGACACCACGGGCCACGTGTGGAGCCACGAGCTCGAGGTCCCCCCGCGCACGACGGTAACCGCCTGGCTCACGCCTGCCTATACCCGGGTCACCGGCGACTTCTTCTTTGAAGCCGGCGGAAAGTACTTCCGGGCCGCAGACACCTGGATTGATGTTCCCGACCCCCAAAACCCCGGGCACGTGGAGAAGAAGGTGCAGCCCTACCTTGGTGCGGTGTTGCCCGATCCCGGAACGGGCACTGTCCCACCGGGAACCATTACCCCGGTGCCGGGCGCAGTTCCTGATGCTCTCTCCACCGCCGGTACGGACAAGGCTTCTGCAGGACAGGACTCCGCGAAGGCCGACGTCAAGGCCCAGGGTCACGCCCTGGCGCATACCGGTGCCGAGTCGGGCACGCTGGCGGCCTACGCAGGGCTGGGACTCCTGGTTATCCTCACCGGAACCTACCTGCTGGTGCGGGGGGGGGGGCGGCGGCCCCCCCGACGCCCGCGGGGGCGGCCGCACCTTTCCCCTTATCCACCAAGCCATTCATCCCGTGGCTGCAGAGACTGCCGGCTGGGGCGGGGGGGATTCCCCCGGCCGGGCTACGACCGCAGGTACGCCAGGGTTGCGAGGACGCGGCGGTGGCCGCTGTCCGACGGCGCCAGGCCCAGCTTCGCGAAGATGTTGCCGATGTGTTTGCTGACGGCCGTTTCGGACACCGAGATCGACTGCGCAATCGCGGTGTTCCCCAGCCCTTCGGCCACGAGTCCGAGTACTTCGAACTCTCGCGGGGTCAGGGAGCGGATCGGGTCCTGGTTTCCGCGGCGGCTGAAGAGCTGGGCAATAACCTCGGGATCCATCACGGTTCCGCCGCCTGCCACCCGGCGCAGCGCGTCGACGAAATCCCCGACCTTGCCCACCCGTTCCTTCAGCAGGTAGCCCACCCCTTCGGCGCCCGAACCCAGCAGCCGGCTGGCGTACCTGTCCTCCACATAGGCGGAAAGGACCAGTACCGGGAAGTCCGGTACCCGGGACCGGAGTTCGAGCGCAGCCTTCAGGCCTTCGTTGGTGAAGGTGGGAGGCATGCGAACATCCAGTACGGCGGCGTCGGCGGTTCCCGGCGCGAAAGCAGCCAGCAAGTCATCCGCGTTGTCCCAGGAACCGGCCACCTCGAACCCTTCGCCCTTCAGCAGCAGCTCCAGGCCCGCACGCAGCAGGGCATCATCTTCGGCGATCAGAACGCGCACGGCAGTTCCACTCTCACTTTCGTTGGTCCTCCGGCAGGACTGCTCAGCACCAGCCTGCCGCCGAATGCGGCAGCACGCCGCGCGATGCCGGCCAGCCCGGTGCCCGAGCCCGAGCCCACCGGAGAGACCACAGCTCCGCCTCGCCCGTCGTCAGTCACTTCCACCACCAGCACGTCCTCCCTGGCAGCCGATTCGGTGCGCAGAACCACGTCGATCCGGAAGGCGCCGGAGTGCTTCGCAGCGTTGGTCAGCGCTTCGGCCAGAACAAAATAGGCCGCGGACTCCACCGCTGCCGGAGCCCGCAGCAGGCCGGCGACGTCCAGGCTGCAGGGAATCGGAGAGCGGCTGGTCAGGGCCGAGGCAGCGCCCCCGAGTCCCAGCTCATCCAGCACCGGCGGATAAATGTCATGCACGGCTGCCCGAAGTCCGGCCAGCGCCTCGGTTGCGGCGTCCTGCGCCCGGGTGAGGAACGGAACAGCGGCCGCTGGATCCGTCTCGGCGGCACGCTGCGCCAGTCCGAGCATCATGACCACGCCCACCAGCCGGTTCTGCGCGCCGTCGTGCAGTTCACGTTCGATCCGACGCAGCTCCGCAGCGTGGGCGGCGAGCGCGCTGGCGCGGGCAGCGGAGAGGTCCTGGATGCGGCGGGAGAGTTCGTCGTAGCGGCGCGGAGAGAGGATCGCGAGCGTTCCCTCACTGAGCCGGCGTGCCATCCACGGCAGCAGCAGCCAGGCCGCAGCCCCGTAGACGACGCCGAGCAGCATGCCCAGGAACGCCGCCGGCCAGCTGGTGATGGTGATGGTCATTTCCAGCGGTGTTTCGGCCGGGAACAGCATCCAGAACGGGGAAACCAGCAGGTAGAGCAGCGCACCGACCGGCAGAGCGATGGCCAGGGCGCCGGCCAGCAGGGCAAACGCGGCGTGGAACAGCAGCCAGGACAGGTCCCGCTTGGTTTCCGGTGCCGTCACCAGCGAGGCGAGTTCCCCGAAGGAATACCTCCCGTGCAGGCGGCGGTGGTCAAAGGGAATCACGGCTCCGGCAAACCCGGCGGAGCGTCCCTGCGCCCGGGCTGCCAGCAGATCCAGCGTCCCCAGTACGGTGGGAAGCGCGTACAGGCCAATACCCAGGGAGAGGAACGGCAGCAGCACCAGGCCCGCCACCAGGATTCCCAGTGAGGCCAGCCAGTACACGGCCTCACGCAGCAGGAACACTGCGTCTGCTGCGCGGGCCCGCAGGCCGGCTTGGGTTGGCCATCTCATTTGCTCGATTATGCCGGAGCATCCGGTGCCTGTCGGTATAGCCAGCTACACCATGAACCGGGCTGCTGGCTGTATCGGAACGGATTCTTACGCTGCGTAGCGTCAGAATCCGTTCCCCATCCACCGTTCAAAGGACACCGCCCATGTACTCCGATTCCTCCCAATTCCCCGGCCCGGCAGCCCTGGAGCTGACCGGCGTTTCCAAGAGCTACCGTTCCGGCAGCACCGCCGTCGCGGCCCTCCGTGACGTGTCGCTGGCCGTGCCGGCGGGCACCTTCACCGCTGTGATGGGTCCGTCCGGGTCCGGCAAGAGTACGCTGCTGCAGTCCGCAGCGGGGCTGGACGTGCCCGACGCCGGCCAGGTGCGGCTGGGCGGCACGGAGATATCCCGGCTGCGGGGCAAGGCGCTCACGCGGTTCCGGCGGGACCACGTGGGCTTCGTCTTCCAGTCCTACAACCTGCTGCCGCAGCTCTCGGTGACGGCGAACGTCACCCTGCCGCTGCTGCTGGCCGGACGCGGAACAGACCGGGCCTGGCTGGCGTACGTGCTCGACGCCGTCGGGCTGGACGGGCTGGGCGAGCGGAAACCGCAGGAGTTCTCCGGCGGTCAGCAGCAGCGGGCAGCGATCGCCCGTGCACTGATCACCCGTCCGGACGTGGTCTTCGCCGATGAGCCGACCGGCGCCCTGGATTCCGGCACGGCACGCCAGGTCCTGCAGCTGCTGCGGCACACAGTCTCCGCCCTGAACCAGACCGTGGTGATGGTGACCCACGATCCGGTGGCAGCCAGCTACGCGGACACCGTCGTGTTCCTGGCCGACGGACGCATTGACGGCAGCATGAGCGGCGCCTCGGCCCGCGACGTCACCGACCGCATGGCCTACCTGGGAGGGAACTAACATGCTCAGCCTCGCCAAAGCATCCATCCGGCACCACCGCGGCGGGTTCGCCGGTGTGTTCATCGTCGTGTTCCTGTGCGCTGCACTGATCACCGCCATGGGCGTGCTCATTGAATCCGGGCTGCGCGGCGGTACCGCGCCGCAGCGCCTGCAGGCTGCCGACGTGGTAGTGGGTGCTCCCCAGTCCGTTCCGGTTCCGGAAGACCTGCCGGCCGTCTTCCCCGAACGGGTGCTGCTGCCCGCGGAAACCGTGGAGGACATCGAAGCAGTGCCCGGTGTCCGGAGCGCCGTCGGCAATGTGGAAATCCCGCTGACCACAGCCGAGGGGACCCCGGTTCCGGCCGCAGCCTGGGAGTCCGCAGCGCTGGCGCCGTATAGCCTCACCGCCGGGGACGCCCCGCAGGCAACCAATGAGGTGGCGGTGGATGCGTCCTTCAACGCCGGCCCCGGCTCACACATCATGCTGAGCCACGGCGGCATCCCCGCCGAGTACACCGTGACCGGCACCGTAGCTCCGGCCGAAGGGAACCCCGGCCCGGCAGTCTTCCTCAGCGCCCCCGGCGCAGCGGAGCTCTGGCCACACGGCGGTTCCGTCGCCACGATCGGTATTCTGGCCGAACCCGGTGTCAGCCCGGAGCAGCTGGCCGCGGACATCGAAGCCGGGGTATCCGGCGTCGTCAGCTACACGGGCGACCGGCGCGGTGACGTGGAAAACCTCGGCGGCGCCGGGGCCCGGTCCATGCTGCTGCTCCTGAGCGGGTCGCTGGCCGGAGTCGCCGTGATGACGGCGGTGTTTGTGACTGCCGGAACTCTTTCCCTCTCCATCCTTTCCCGCCGCCGCGAGTTCGCGATGCTGCGGGCCATCGGCGCGGGAGCCAGCCAAACCCTGGGCCTGGTGGTGCGCGAAGTCCTGCTGGTCGCCACCGCCGCCGCCGTGCTGGGGGCTATTCCTGGATTCTGGCTGGCAGGGTTTCTGGGTGGGCAGTTCACCGCCGCCGGCGTGATCCCGGACGGCTTCGAGCTCGCGTTTAGTCCGCTGCCGGCGGCGGGTGCCGTGCTGCTCAGTGTTGCGGCTGCCGTGGGCGCCTCGCTGGTCTCGGCCCGCGGCACGGTCCGTGCCGTTCCGGTGACCGCGCTGCGCGAGTCGGCCACTGAGTCCGGGCGGCTGGGCCGCGGACGGATCATCACAGGACTGTCCCTGCTGGGTGGCGGTTTAGTGGCGGCTCTGCTGCCCGCTGCGGTCCCCGGCAGCGCCGGCCTGGCGGCAGCGGCGTCGAGCATCCTGCTCCTGGTGATCGGTGCGGGTGTCCTGGGTCCCTGGATCGTGACCGGATCACTGAAGCTTATGGCTCCGCTCCTGCGGCGCAGCACATCCGCGTCGCTGGTCCTGGCCGGCGCCGGTGCCGACGCGTTCCCTCGGCGGCTCGCTGCCGGGATCGTTCCGCTGGCCCTGGCCCTGGCGCTTGGTTCCGTACAGTTCTTTATGCCGGCCACCGTTGACTCCGAAGCGCAGCGGCAGTCCCGCGACGGCGTCGTGGCCGGATACCTGGTCAGCGCTCCCGGCGGCATCTCCGCTGAATTGGCGGACACGGTCTCCGCGCTGCCCGGAGTGGAAACCACGACGCCGATGGCGCACTCCGCGCTCCTCGCCGAGATGCGCTTCCTGGGCATGGACGACGGCGTGCAGCCCGTCGGGGTGCAGGGCGTAGGGCCGGAGAATCTGGAGGCAGCACTGGACCTGGGGGTCCGGGAGGGTTCCCTGGACCGGTTGTCCGGCCCCGGCGCCGTAGCGGTAAGCACTGCGCTGGCGCGGGAATCCGGGCTGGCCCCCGGGGACGAGTTCGCGTTCCGCTTCGGCGACGGCACCGAGACTACCGCCGTCGTCGTCGCCACCTACGAACGCGGGCTGGGATTCGGCGACGTGACCATGGACAACGCCGCTCTGCTCCCCCACACCACCAGCGGGTTGAACGGCCAGCTGCTGCTCACCGCTCCGGAGGCGGATCCGGCGGAACTGATGCCGGCGCTCGAGGGCCTGGGCCTAACCGTCCTGGACCGGGAGGAGCTGGACGCAGCCGGTGCGGCAGAGCGCGGTGCGGAGTCCTGGGTGAACATCCTGGCCATGCTGATCCTGCTGGGTTATCTGGCGGTGTCTGTCGGGAATTCGCTGGTGATGTCCACAGCGCGCCGGCGCCCGGAAATGCTGCTGCTGCGCCGGCTTGGCGCCACGGACGCCCAGCTGCGCCGCATGACCGGTGCAGAGTCGGCGCTGATGGTTGCTGCCGCCGTCGTGGTGGGTACTGTCCTGGCACTGCCGCCGCTGATGGGCATAGCCCTGAACGTCTCCGGACAGCCGCTGCCCACGGTCCAGCCGCTGCTGTACCTGGCACTGGCGGGCGGAACTGCCCTGCTGGGGATGGGAGCGGTTGCCGCGGCCACCCGGTTCGCCCTGCGGCCGGAGCGCAGCTGAGGTCTGCCCGCACAAACAGAAACGCCCCGGCCGAAAGACCGGGGCGTTTCTGGTGATGATTTCTCATCTGGCGGAGGATGGGGGATTTGAACCCCCGAGGGCGTTAACCCAACACGCGTTCCAGGCGTGCGCCATAGGCCGCTAGGCGAATCCTCCAGGCTTTGCTCGTCAAGAGCAGATATAAGACTACCGGACATTGGAGCAATTACCGAATCGGCGGCGTTACGGGCCGGCGGCCGCACTGCGCCGTCGGCTCCCGGCCAGCCGCAGTCCCAGATTGATGACCAGGATGGACAGCCAGGAGTACTCCGCCGCGGATGGGCTCACCAATGCAATGGGGATCGAAAGGAGGAAGACGGCCGGTGTGATCGGTGCCCGAACGCGGGCGTATTGGAGCAGGCCGGGATTTACGTCGTCCCGAAAAAGCCCGTGCCGGCGGCAGTAAGACCACATCAGCGTGTTCACCGACCCAATGAGTCCCAGCGCCAGCGCATAAACAACGACGCCGAGACTGGTGTCATCGTGCAGCGCCAGCATGTCCGTGGCGTAGGCGAGCAGCGCCACAAAGAACAGCAGCAGCAGATTCAGGCGCTGCAGCCCTCCGGTGAAACCTTTCAGCAGCCGGAACAGGCGGTGGTGGCTCAGCCAGTACGCGCCGGCCACGGCGAAGGAGAGGGCGTAGGCGAAGAATTCCGGCCGCTGGTCCAGGATGGCCTGGCCCAGCTGGCCGGCTGGAACGTCCGGTGCCTTGATGTCCACGGCCAGCAGCGTCATGGCGATAGCGAACACTGCATCGCTGAAGAACATGGTGCGTTCAATGTCCGGCCCGGAGTCGAGCCGGCGCTCGAGCATGCCGCCGTTGTTCTCCGCCATTTACCCAGTGTGTTCCTCCCGCGGACTCCGGTCAGCAGGCGGAAGCGAAAATGAGGCGGGCCGGCCGCCAGCTGCCGGACTGCAGCTAGCGGCCCACCTTGCCGAACAGCGAAGCGATGGGAGCCAGAACCACCGGGCGTGCAGCGAACCACGCACCGGCAATCACCAGCAGCGACGCGAACATGATCCAGAAACCCGTCCAGTTCACGGCGTCCTGCCCGGCGTACATGTGGTTCAGGTTGCGCAGCGCACCGGTAGAAAACACCAGCGCCACGTGCACCACGATGAAGGCCACGAAATACAGCATGACCGGGAAGTGGATAGCCCGCGCCAGCTCGATGGGATAGGCCCGGTTCAGCCGCGCAGCACGCGCCGGCCACATGGCAGACATGCGGTAACCGGTCAGGGCAGCCAGCGGAGCGGCCACAAAGATGGTGACGAAGTAGGCGAGGACCTGCAGCGAGTTGTAATTCACCCAGCCGTTCTCCGTAGGCCAGTCCAGGGAAAGGTACTGCAGCGCGGCAGAGAGGGCGTTGGGGAACACTTCCCAGCTGGTGGGCACCACCCGCGTCCAGTGGCCGCTGACCGCCAGCAGCACCACAAACACGGCCCCGTTGACCAGCCACAGCACGTCCAGCGACTGATGGAACCAAAGGGTGAGGCTGATCTTCTTCGGGTTCCTGCCCCAGCGCGGAGTCCATTGCGCCGGCGGGCGGCGCTGGGTGCGGACCTGCCAGCCGGATCGGATGATCAGCACCATCAGGAACACGTTGAAGAAGTGCTGCCAGCCAAGCCAGGCGGGAATCCCGACGGGTGCTCCGTGCGGCAGTTCAGTCTCGCCCGGATAGCGGACAAGGAAGTCCTGCACCGGCTCGAGCGTAATGAGCCACCGGGCTCCCAGTACGGCGGCTGCGCAGAGGACCAGCAGCCCCGCTGCGAACAGCCCTGCTTTCTTCAGCGCCGGGCCGGCTCCGGACTGGGCACCTGGGGCGGGCGCGCCCCCCCCCCCCCGGACCGGGGAACGGAGGACGCTGCCCGGGTTGCAGTCGCCGCCGTGGCACCCGCCGCAGCCGTCCGGGCGCCGGGCGCATCCGCGGTAGCCCCGCCAGGCTCTGCTGCAGCGGGAGCTGCCAACGGCGCGGATGAACCGGCGGCTGCCGAGGCCGCAGGCCGCGGCATTCCCTGCCGCCGGCCGGTCGCGGGCCGGTCGGTCGCGGGCCGGGCGGCCGGAGTGCCCGGAGTGGCAGGGCTCGCCGGAGCCTGTTCCGCGGGTGTGCCGGGCGCGGAGGCCGCCGCAGAGCTGGCCGCCGCGCTGCCAGTTGATCCCGCCGCGTTCTCCTCCGGGACTGCCGGGGACGGCGCCGCCGGCGTGCCACCGCTTTCCCGGGGAAGCCCCTTCCTCACCATGGCGCTACCCCCGCTTTGCTTCGATCGCGGACACCAGCTGCGGCACCACCGTAAAGACGTCGCCCACCACACCAAAGTCGGCGATCTCGAAGATGGGAGCATCGGCGTCCTTGTTGACCGCGATGATCGTCTTCGCCGTCTGCATACCGGCCCGGTGCTGGATGGCTCCGGAGATGCCCAGGGCAATGTAGACCTCCGGCGCCACGGTCACACCGGTCTGGCCAACCTGCAGCGACTGCGGCACGTATCCGGCGTCGACGGCGGCACGGGAGGCGCCGACGGCACCGCCGAGGACGTCGGCGAGGCTCTCCACAAGGGCGAAGTTCTCGCCGGATCCGATGCCACGCCCGCCCGAGACCACCACGGACGCACCGCGCAGCTCAGGACGGGCAGAGACGACGGCGGTTTCCTGGCAGTGCAGGACGGCGGCATCCGATGTACCCGAAGCCGGAACTTTTAGGACCTCCACGGACGGATCCTGCGGTTCGGCCCGCAGACTGGAGGAGCCCTGCCGCAGCGTGATGACCAGGGGTCCGGCAGCGGCCGCCGATTCGACGGAGTATGCACCGCCGTAGACCGAGTGGTGCGCCACCACTCCCTCTTCATCCCGGGAGACGCCCACCGCGTCGGCAGCCAGCGCGGCACCGGAGCGGACGGCGAAGCGGGCGGCGGCGTCGCGGCCCTGGATGGAGTTGGCGATCAGCACGGCTTCGGGTGAGAGTGCTGCTGACGCGGCGCTGAGCGCGTCCACTACGGGCAGGACCATGCCGCGGGCGGCGTCGGCGGATTCGGCGATCATCACGTGGGCGGCGCCCAGGCCGGCGAGTTCGGCGCCGAGCCGCTCCGCGCTGCCGGGCGCGGCGATGGCGAGTGCCACCGGCGTGCCGACGGCTGTAGCGGCGCCGATCAGTTCGGCTGCACTGGATCGGAGAACACCCGACGGCGAGACATCAACGAGGACGAGGGCTGGGCTGGCTGGGTATCCGGTCATTATGAGCGTCCTTTAATGAGTTGGTTCCGGGCAAGGAAGTCTGCGATCTGCTGGCCGGCGTCGCCTTCGTCTTCGATGCGGATGCCGGCAGTGCGGGCCGGGCGCTGAGCCACGGAGATGACGATGGAGCGGTTGGCTTCTTCGTCCGGTGCCAGGCCAAGATCGGCCAGGGACCAGGTCTCGAAGGGCTTCTTCTTCGCCGCCATGATGCCTTTGAAGTTCGGGAAGCGCGCATCGGGCAGGGCCTCGGTGATGGAGATGACGGCAGGCAGGGCGGCCTGGACGTCGTAGGTCTCAGCTTCCAGCCTGCGCTGGCCGCTGACCGCGGTTTCGCTGATGTCTACGCTGCTCAGCGAAGTAATGCCTGCGGTCTGCAGCAGTTCGGCGAGCATGGAAGGCAGGACTCCGCCACCGCCGTCGGTGGAGATGTTGCCGGCGATGACCAGATCGAATCCGGTTCGCTTCAGGGCGGCGGACAGGACTTCAGCTGTCAGGGTGGTGTCAGCGCCCAGCAGCGCAGGGTCCGTGATGTGCACGGCCCGGTCCGCGCCCATGGCCAGCCCCTTGCGGAGCGTAGCGGGCAGGGTGCCTTCCGGGCCCGCGGCCAGCAGCACCACCTCGGTGTCCGGATGCTTGTCCCGGTAGGTCAGCGCAACTTCGAGGGCACGTTCGGTAATTTCATCCAGCACCGGTTCGCTTGCGGCGCGGTCCAGCAGACCGGTTTCGAGGTTCAGGTTCCGGTCACCCCAGGTGTCCGGCACCTCTTTCATCAGAACAACTATTTGCATCGTTTCACTCTTTCGTCTCATCAGGTGCGGTGCTGCCCGGGTGGGTTAGCGGAAGACGGCGAGGCCATCGGTGATGACGCTGCGGCCGTCAACGGCGGCGTCGAAACGGCCTTCTGCCCAGGTGCGGACCTTTATTTCGTCCCCGGGAAATACGACGCCGGAGAAGCGGCCTGCGAATTCGGCAAGGTCAGCCGGGTGGGTCCCGGCCAGCCGGGCCAGCGGCAGCGTGGCCGTGGCCAGTGTGGCCAGACCGTGCAGGATGGGGCGCTGCTGGCCGATTCGCTGTGCCGCCGCGGGGTCAATATGGATGTGGTGCCTGTCCCCCAGCAGCCGGTAAAGCGCTGCCTGGTTCGGCATGGTGCGGATGGAGTCCGTGGCGGCGGGGACGCCCTCCGGGACAGGGGGCGCGGACGGTCCGCGGTCGCCGTCGAACCCTCCAAAGCCGGGCGCGAAGATGCTCCACGCGGCGGTGAAGAAATCGCTTTCCACCACCACTTCGAAGACCGCGGCAGAGCCCTTGTCCCAGACCTCGCCCACGCGGGCGCTCATGGTGATCTCCCCGGAGCGGGGCAGCTGGCGCAGGACGCTGAGCTTTTGCGCGCCGTGGACCGCGCGGTTGTCGAAGGCACCCTGTTGCGCCAGCTCATCCGGCGCCCACTGCGCCAGGGTCAGGCCGAAGGAGGGCAGCACCCGCAGCCGATCCTCGAACACCAGGTCAAGGTCCTCAGCGGATGCGCCGACGGCGAGTGCATAGAGGATCGCGTCCGTTTCCGAATAGCCCGCGGTGCGGGTGCCGAGGCTGCGTCCGGCCCACTGGTCTGCACGGAGTGCCGTGCCGGTGCTGCTCATACTCCGTAGACCGGTTCCGGAACGGCGGCCTTGAGCAGCAGCTGTTCGATGGCTTCCCCTGCCTCTGCCGCTTCCCAGCGCCGTCCGGCGTCGTTGGCGGGTCCGTGGTTCCAGCCCTCCTCGATGCAGATCTTGCCGCCTCCGATTTCGATGACCCGGCCGGTCACTGCCGCCGAACCCGGGCTGGCCAGCCAGGCGACCACGGGTGAGACGTTGGCCGGGTCCATGGCGTCGAAGCCGGACTCGGGTGCTGCCATGGCTTCGGCGAAGGCGCCTTCAGTCATGCGGGTCCGGGCGGAGGGCGCGATCGCGTTAACCCGCACGCCGTAACGGGCCAGTTCGTGGGCGGCCACCAGGGTGAGTCCGGCGATGCCGGCTTTGGCGGCGGAGTAGCTGGCCTGCCCCACGCTGCCCTGCAGCCCGGCGCCGGAGGAGGTGTTGATGACCCGGGCATCGGGCTGCCGTCCGGCCTTGGCTTCGGCACGCCAGTACTCGCTGGCGTGGCGCAGTGGAGCGAAGTGCCCCTTCAGGTGCACCCGGATCACGGCGTCCCATTCCTCCTCGGAGGTGTTGACCAGCATCCGGTCGCGGACAAACCCCGCGTTGTTGACCAGGATGTCCAGACGGCCGAACGTCTCCACGGCCTGTGCCACCATGGCGGCGGCCTGCTCGAAGTTGGCGACGTCCGCTCCGTTCGCCACTGCTTCTCCGCCTTCGGAGCGGATCAGCTCCACGACGTCGTGCGCCGGCCCGGAGGCCTCCACCACACCGTTGAGGCTGGTTCCAAGGTCATTGACCACAACCTTCGCCCCCTGCCGCGCCAGCTCCAGGGCGTGCTCGCGGCCCAGGCCACGGCCTGCGCCCGTCACTATGGCGACTCGTCCTGCACAGATGCCCGTCATGTCTGTTCTCTCCTTCGAGTTCAGTGCTCCGCTTTGCTATACCAAGCAAATGCTAGGGCTATCGTAGCAAGCAAACGTTAGGTAGGGTACTGCTATGGGAATTAAATCGAAGATGCACCAGGACGGCGTACGGGTTGTCACCATGGACTATCCCCCAGTCAACGCCCTGCCCGTGGCGGGCTGGTTTGGAATCAGCGACGCATTGAAAAAAGCCGGCTCTGATGCTGACACCCGTGTGGTGGTTCTGCGGGCGGAGGGGCGGGGGTTCAACGCCGGCGTCGACATCAAGGAAATGCAGGCCACCTCCGGCCACACAGCCATCCTGGGAGCCAACCGCGGCTGCTATGAAGCCTTCAAGTCAATTTACGAATGCCCCGTTCCCGTGATTGCCGCGGTCAACGGTTTCTGCCTCGGCGGCGGCGTGGGTCTGGCCGGCAGCGCGGACACCATCGTTGCCTCAGACGATGCCTACTTCGGTGTCCCCGAAGTGGACCGCGGTGCCCTGGGCGCGGCAACCCATCTGTCCCGGCTGGTTCCCGCGCACCTGCTGCGCACCCTGTACTACACCAGCCGCACCATCACAGCGCAGCGGCTGGCGGAACTGGGCAGCGTGGCCGAGGTGGTTCCCGCAGAGGCACTGGATGAGACAGCCTTCGCCTACGCCGCCGAGATCGCATCCAAGGACACTCGGGTCATCCGCGCCGCGAAGGAAGCCCTGAACGGAATCGATCCGGTGGACGTAGTGAAGAGCTACCGCTTTGAGCAGGGCTTCACCTTTGAACTCAACCTGGCCGGCGTCGCTGATGACCTGCGCGATGACTTCGTAGCCAGCGGGACCTCCAGCGCGTCATGACTGAAAAGCTCTGCAGGCTTGAGGCGGTCGCCGGGCAGTTCCGCGACGGCATGACCGTCGGAATCGGCGGCTGGGGATCCCGCCGCAAGCCGATGGCGCTGGTCCGGGAACTGATCCGCTCGGGCGTCCGGGACCTGACGGTCGTCAGTTTCGGCGGGCCCGACGTCGGCATGCTGTGCGCCGCCGGAGCGGTGCGGAAAGTGGTCTTCGGCTTTGTGACCCTGGACAGCATCGCCGTCGAACCGCACTTCGCGGCAGCCCGGCAGGCAGGGCGCATCGAGGTGGTTGAACTCGACGAAGCCATGCTGGTCTCCGGGCTCCGCGCCGCCGGACGGCGCCTGCCCTTTGAGGTGACGCGGTCCGGGCTGGGCGCGGACACGCTGACCGCCAACCCGCAGATCCGGACCATCACCTCGCCCTATGACGACGGCGAAGTCCTGGTGGCCATGCCCGCCGTCGAACTGGACGTGGCGCTGCTGCACCTGAACCGCGCCGATGCCCTCGGCAACGGCCAGTGCCTGGGACCCGACCCGTATTTCGATGATCTTTTCGCCCGGGCCGCGGCCCACACCATCCTCAGCGCGGAGGAGGTCAGCTCCACCAGCGAGCTGACCCGGGACGCCCATCCGGCCACGCTGCTGCTGAACCGCACCATGGTCAACCAGGTGGTCAGGGCACCGGGCGGTGCCCACTTCACCTCCTGTGAACCGGACTACGGGCGGGACGAAGCGCTCCAGCGGGAGTACGCGCAGGCCGCGGCATCACCGTCGGCCTGGGAGGCCTTCCACAGCGGATTTCTTGCGGAGGCGGCACGGTGAGCGGCGCGACCCGGGCCGAAATCGCCGTCGCCGCGTGCAGCGACCTGTTCCGCGGACAGCGGGACATCCTGGCCAGCCCGGCCGGCGCCATTCCCACCATCGGTGCCCGGTTGGCGGCGCTGACCCACGCGCCGGACCTGATGCTCAGCGACGGGGAATCCATGATTTACGCCGGCGTTCCGCCGCTGGGCGAACCGGGTGAACGCGGGGGCTATCTGCCCTACCGTGAGCTCTTCGAACTCATCGCCGCCGGCAAGCGCCATGTGGTGATGGGGGCAGCCCAGCTGGACCGGCAGGGCAACCAGAACCTTTCCGTGATCGGTGCGCATTCGCAGCCGAAACGCCAGCTGCTGGGTACCCGCGCCGCGGCCACCAACACTGTCAGCCACCGGACCAGCTACTGGATCGCCCGGCACAGTCCGCGCACCCTGGTGGAGCAGGTGGACTTTGTCACCGGCGTCGGCGCCGCGCGCGCCCGTGCGGCCGGACCATCCGCCGTCAGGTTCCACGACGTCCACCGGGTGGTCACCAACCTCGGTGTCTTTGATTTCAGCGGACCAGGGGCCTCCATGGCCGTGGTTTCAATCCATCCCGGCACCAGCCTCGCGGAGGTGCAGGAAGCCACCGGCTTTCCGCTGCACGTACCTGGCACGGTTGCGGCCACCCGCCTTCCGGACAGCACTGAGCTGCGGCTCATCCGTGACGTCCTTGACCCCTCCAAGCGCAGAGAAGACGAGGTACCGGCATGAGCACCCTGAACCGTATTTCCACCCCGCTGACTGAACTCACCGGCGTCGAACATCCGATTGTCCAGACCGGCATGGGCTGGGTGGCCGGACCGCGCCTGGTCACGGCCACGGCGGAGGCCGGAGCCCTGGGTATCCTGGCGTCCGCAACCATGAGCCTGCGCGAGCTGGAAGACGCCATCACTGAGGTGAAGAGCCGCACGGACAAGCCTTTCGGCGTCAACCTGCGCGCCGACGCGGCCGATGCCGAGCAGCGCGTCAACCTCCTGACGAAGTACGAGGTGAAGGTCGCCTCGTTTGCGCTGGCCCCGAAGCCGGAGCTGATCAGCAGGCTCAAAGAGCACGGAGCGGTGGTGATCCCCTCCATCGGTTCGGTGCGGCATGCTGAAAAGGTCGCTGCCTGGGGTGCTGACGCCGTGCTCATCCAGGGCGGGGAGGGCGGCGGACACACCGGCGCCATTCCGACGTCGCTGCTGCTGCCCACGGTGGCCGCGGCGGTGGACATTCCGGTCATCGCAGCCGGCGGCTTCTTTGACGGCCGCGGCCTGGCGGCTGCGCTGGCCTACGGTGCCGTCGGAATCGGCATGGGCACCCGTTTCCTGCTGACCAGCGACAGCGCCGTTCCGGAGGAAATCAAGCGGCGCTACCTGGAGTTCGGGCTGGACGGAACAGTGGTGACGGCGAAGGCCGACGGCATGCCGCACCGGCTGCTGCGAACCGAATTCGTCCAGGGCCTGGAGGGTGCCGGCAAGCTGGCGCAGCTGCTGCCCACCCTCCGCCGCACGGTGCAGTTCAAGAACATGGCCGGGCAGTCCTGGCTGGAACTGGCCCGTGACGGACTGGCGATGAAGCGCAGCTCGGGACGATCCTGGAACCAGATGATGCTGGCAGCCAACACGCCGATGCTGCTCAAGGCCGGCCTGGTCGACGGCGATACTGAGGCCGGGATGCTGGCCTCCGGTCAGGTGGTGGGGGTCATCGACGAGCTGCCCAGCTGCCGGGAACTCGTGGACCGGATAGTGGATGAGGCGGTGGTGCAGCTGAAGGCGGCCGCGGCCACCGTCCGTTCTGCCTAAACCCGACCCCGCTTAGACCCAGCGCACGGTTTCCCAGTCCTCCCAAGCACCCAGCACCAGCAAAAAGGGCCCCCCCCCCCCTTCCGGTACCCGGCTTTCGCCTAGAGCCGTTCGATGATGGTGACGTTTGCCTGCCCGCCGCCTTCGCACATGACCTGCAGGCCGTAGCGTCCCTGCGTGCGCTCGAGTTCGTTCAGCAGCGTAGCCATGATGCGTGTGCCGGTGGCGCCGATCGGGTGGCCGAGGGCGATCCCGCCGCCGTTGACGTTGACCTTCGCCAGGTCGATGCCCAGTTCCTGGGCCCAGGCGAGGACCACTGAGGCAAAGGCCTCGTTGCACTCGAACAGGTCGATGTCATCCACGCTCATTCCGGCCCGGTCCAGGGCGTAGGCCGTGGCGCGGATGGGCCCTGTGAGCATCCACACCGGATCGTCGGCGCGGACGGAGATGTGGTGGATGCGCGCCCGCGGAGTGAGGCCGTGGGCTGCGACGGCGGTTTCCGAGGCGATCAGCAACGCGCTGGCGGCGTCGGAAATCTGTGAGGCGACGGCTGCCGTGATCCGCCCGCCTTCGGTGAGCGGGGCCAGGCCGGCCATCTTCTCCAGCGAGGTGTCCCGCCGCGGTCCTTCATCCTGGCTAAGGCCTGCCACGGGAACAATTTCGTTCTCAAAGCGTCCTTCGTCCATGGCCCGCAGCGCACGCCGGTGGCTCTGCAGCGCGAACTCTTCCATCTGTTCCCGCTGGATTGCCCACTTCTCGGCGATCATTTCGGCGGAACGGAACTGGGAGACTTCCTGGTTGCCGTAGCGGGCCACCCACCCCGGGGACTCGGCAAACGGCGTCGTAAAACCGTACTGGCTGCCCTGCACCATGGCCGCGGAGATGGGGATGGCAGACATGTTCTGCACTCCCCCGGCGACAATCAGGTCAGCGGTGCCGGACATTACACCTTGGGCGGCGAAGTGCACGGCCTGCTGGCTGGAACCGCACTGCCGGTCGATGGTGACGCCGGGAACATGGTCCGGCAGTCCGGCCACCAGCCAGGCGGTGCGGGCAATGTCCCCGGCCTGGGATCCGAGAGTGTCGGTGCAGCCGAAAATCACGTCGTCCACGGCCCCGGGGTCCACTCCGGTGCGTTCCATCAGGGCGGAAATAACGTGGCCGCCGAGGTCCGCAGAGTGGATGCCGGCCAGCGAGCCGCGGCGCCGTCCTCCCGGAGTGCGGACGGCGTCGATGATGTATGCGGTAGTCATGGGCGTGTCCTTAGGCTTGCTGGCTGCTGACGGAGACGACTTCGCCCGTCATGTAGGAGGAGTACCCGCTGGCGAGGAACACCATGACGTTGGCGATCTCCCAGGGTTCGGCGGCCCGGCCAAAGGCTTCCCGCGAGGTCAGCTGCTCCAGCAGCTCCTCGGAAGTGACTTTCGCCAGGAAGGGATGCATGGCCAGGCTCGGCGAGACCGCGTTGACGCGGATCCCGTGGGATGCCAGGTCCAGTGCCGCGGAGCGGGTCAGGGCCATCACGCCTGCCTTGGCGGCGGCGTAGTGCGCCTGGCCTTCCTGGGCGCGCCAGCCAATGACGGAGGCGTTGTTGATGATGGTGCCGCGGGCCTGGTTCTTCACCATGCGGCGCCCGGCAGCCCGCACACTGCGGAAGGTGCCGGTCAGCGTGACGTCCAGGACCTTGTCCCACTGTTCATCGGTCATCTCCAGGATGGAGGCAGTTCCACCGAGGCCGGCGTTGTTGATCATGACGTCAACACCCCCGGCGTCCTCGGCGAGGTCCAGCAGGGCTTCGACCTGTTCGTCAACGGTGACATCGCAGACAGCCCAGCGGACTCGTTCTGCTCCGAATTCAGCGCCCAGCTCGGCGGCGGCGCTTTCCAGCCGCCCGGCATGGGTATCTCCCAGGGCCACCAGGGCCGCGCCTTCTTCCAGGCAGCGGCGGGCGGCGGCGGCACCGATGCCGGCGCCGGCGGCGGCAGTGACAACTACCCTCCTGCCGGCCAGCAGGCCGTGGGCGGGGACGTAATCGGGGACAGGCTGTGCAGTGCGCTCGGGGTTCATGCCCGGGCCTCCTTTGGCAGGCCGAGCACACGCTCGGCAATAACGTTTCGCTGGATTTCGTCCGAACCGCCGTAGAGCGTGTCCGCGCGGCTGAACAGGAACAGGGTCTGCAGGGCATCAAGGTTGTACGGTTCGGCGGCGACGGTGAGGGCATTGGCACCGGCAACCTCCATGGCGAGCTCACCGAGCGAACGGTGCCAGGGAGCCCAGAGAAGCTTGGTGATGGACGCTTCAATGCCCTGTTCGCCGCTGAGCGTGCGCAGCCCGTGGAGACGGAGCATGTCCAGGCCCATGTGCGCTGAGACCAGGCGGTCCTGGATCAGGGGGTCATCGATGGCTCCGTTGCTGCGGGCCAGTTCGACGACGGCGTCCAGCTCCCGCTGGAAGGCGATCTGCTGGGCGAGGGTGGAGACACCGCGCTCGAATCCGAGGGTGCCCATGGCAACGGACCAGCCTGCGCCGGGCTCACCGACCACCAGGGATTCCTCGGTGACGGCGCCGTCGAAGAAGACTTCATTGAATTCGGAAGTGCCCGTCAGCTGCAGGATCGGCCGGACTTCTACACCGTCCTGGTCCATGGGCACCAGAAGGTATGAAAGGCCCTGGTGCTTGCGCTCACCGCTGCCGGTCCGGGCGATCACAAAGCACCAGTCGGCGTGGTGGGCGAGGGAGGTCCAGACCTTCTGCCCGTCGATCACCCAGTGACCGCCTTCCAGCCTGGCCTTGGTGGCCACGTTGGCGAGGTCCGAACCGGCGCCCGGCTCCGAGTAGCCCTGGCACCACAGTTCCTCCACGGCCACGATTCGCGGCAGGAAACGGGCCTGCTGCTCCGGGGTCCCGAAGGCGATGAGGGTGGGGCCAATGAGCTCCTCGCCGAAGTGGTTCACGCGCGCCGGGGCATCAGCACGGGCGTACTCCTCATGGAAAATCACCTGCTGCAGCAGGCTCAGTCCCCGGCCACCGTGCTCCACGGGCCAGCCGACACAGCTCCAGCCGTGCGCGGCCAGGTGCCGGTTCCATTCCAGGCGTTCCTCGAAAGCCTCATGCTCCCGTCCGGATCCGCCCATTCCGCGCAGGTGGGCAAACCGGCCGGAGAGGTTGGACTCCAGCCAGTCCCTGACCTCCCGGCGGAACTCCTCATCTTCTGCTGCATAGTTCAGATCCACGAAACACCTTTCGTTGCCCACCGCCACTGTTCACAAAGTCGAGCATCGCCTATGCTAGCAAAACAAGCACTTGTTTGGTAGACATGTTTTCAGGAAGTCCAGGGAGGAACCACGATGCAGAACGACGACGCCGGCGAGGTTGTGACGTACGAAGTGCGCGGGACCGTCGCAGTCGTGCGGCTCAACCGCCCGGAGTACCGCAACGCCCAGAATTCGAAGGTCACCTATGCGCTGGACGCAGCGTTCACCCGCGCGGTGAATGACGACGCCGTCAAGGTGATCGTGCTGGCCGGCAACGGAAAGCACTTCTCCGCCGGGCACGACATCGGATCCCCGGAGCGGGACATCGACCAGAGCTTCGACCGCAAGGCCGTGATCTGGTGGGACCATGTGGGCGCCGAGGGAGTGGATTCCCGCTTCGCCCGGGAGTCCGAGGTGTACCTGGGCATGTGCCGGCGCTGGCGGGACATCCCGAAGCCGGTCATCGCCATGGTGCAGGGCGCCTGCATAGCCGGCGGACTGATGCTCGCCTGGTCCTGCGACTTCATTGTTGCCTCCGACGACGCGTTCTTCTCCGATCCCGTGGTCCGCATGGGCATTCCCGGGGTGGAGTACTTCGCCCACCCCTGGGTGATGAACCCGCGGGCCGCCAAGGAGTTCCTGTTCACCGGCGACCGGTTCCCGGCCACCCGTGCCCGGGACCTGGGCATGGTGAACCAAGTGGTGCCGGCCGCAGAACTTGAAAGCACCGTCATGGCCATGGCCGAACGAATCTCCGCCATGCCCCGCCTGGGGCTGGCACTGGCCAAAAAGGCCGTCAACCAGGCCGAGGACCTGCAGGGGCTCCGCTCCGGCATGGACTCAGTCTTCGGGCTGCACCACGCAGCCCATGCCCACAACGCAGAGGTCGGCGCAGATTCGCTGGCCGGAATGGGAGTCAAGAGTATGCGCAGCGCGGCGGTCACGCCATGAACCTGGACCTGACAGAAGAACAGCTGGCCTTCGCGGCCGAGGCACGCGCTTGGCTGGCCGAACATGTGCCGGCCACCCCGCTGCCCTCCATGGACACAGCGGAGGGCTTCGCCGCCCACCGCGAATGGGAGGCCGAGCTGGCCCGCGGCGGCTGGTCGGTGGTTTCCTGGCCGGAGGAATTCGGCGGCCGCGGAGCCGGTCTCATCGAATGGGTCCTGTTCGAGGAAGAGTATTACCGCGCCGGCGCACCCACGCGGGTGGCGCAGAACGGCATCTCGCTCCTGGCCCCGATCCTCTTTGAGCACGGCACCGATGACCAGCGGAACCGCTACCTGCGGGACATGACTGACGGTTCGCTGATCTGGGCGCAGGCCTGGTCCGAGCCGGGCGCAGGCAGCGACCTTGCAGCGATCCGCAGCACCGCGAAGCGGGACGAGGAACGCGGCGGCTGGCTGCTGAGCGGACAGAAGACCTGGAGCTCCCGGGCTGTCTGGGCAGACCGGGGCTTTGGCCTGTTCCGCACCGATCCAGCCGCCCAGCGCCACCGCGGCCTCACCTACTTCCTGTTCCCGATGGACGCCCCCGGGCTGAGCATCCGGCCCATCACCCAGCTGGACGGCTCAACAGGCTTCGCGGAGCTGTTCTTCGACGATGTTTTTGTCCCCGACAGCGACGTCCTGGGCGCACCCGGAGACGGCTGGCGGGTGGCCATGAGCACCGCGGGCAACGAACGCGGGCTCTCCCTGCGCTCCCCGGGCCGCTTCTGCGCAGCAGCTGACCGCCTGATCGACCTGTGGAAATCCCGTCCGGAACCGGACCTCTTCACCCAGGACGCCGTCGTCGACGCCTGGATCAAGTCCGAGGCCTACCGCCTCTACACCTGGGGCACGGTGAGCACCATGCAGCAGGGCGGGGACATCGGCGCCGAGGGCAGCGTGAACAAGGTGTTCTGGTCCGAACTGGACATCGCGATCCAGGAAACCGGTCTCACCCTGCTGGGCGCTGAAGCTGAGCTGCGCGGCACCGGAGCGGAGGCGGACGGGCGCTGGGTGGAGGACTACCTCTTCGCCGTCGCCGGTCCGATCTATGCGGGTACCAACGAAATCCAGCGAAACATCATCGCAGAACGCCTGCTCGGTCTCCCCCGCGGCGGCGACGGCAGGAGGACCTCATGAAATTCGTGCTCAGTGAAGAACAGCGCTCCCTTGCCGAGGCCCTCGATGAAATCATCGAAAGCTCCGGCGGCACCAAGATTGCCCGCACCTGGGCGGACGGAGACACGGCCCTGGGCCAGGTGCTCTGGGGCCAGCTCGCCGAGCTGGGGCTGTTCGGGCTCTGCGTCCCGGAGGACGACGGCGGCATGGGCGGCACTCCCGTGGACCTCGCGGTGGCATTCGAACGCCTTGGCTACCATGCAGCTCCCGGCCCGTACATTGAATCCGCGGCCCTGCTGCCGGACCTCGTGGACGCCGGCGTGCTCGGCGGCATCCTGGACGGATCCGCCATCGCTACGGCTGCGGTTCCCGGCCTGGCACCCTACGCACTGGACGCCGTCTCCTCCACACACAGCTTTCTTCTCACCCCCGATTCCCTGACCCCGGCCGTGCCGGGCCACGGCCCTGGGCTCCATTGACCGGACCCGGTCGCTGAGCCCGCTTAGTGCCGACGGCGAACCGGTGGCCTTGGACCCGGCAGCCGCCGCCACCGCGCTGGACCGAGCGGCCCTGGCCTGTGCCGCTATGCTTCTGGGTGCCGGGGAACGACTGCTGGAGGAATCCGTTTCCTACGCGAAGATCCGCGAACAGTTCGGCCGCCCCGTCGGTGAATACCAAGGACTGAAGCACCAGCTTGCCAACGTCCGCGTGGCCCTGACGTTCGCCCGGCCCCTGCTCTACGGCGCGGCACTGGACCTCGGCGGACCGGACGGACCCCGCAGCGTATCCGCGGCCAAGGTCGCCGTTTCCGACGCCGCGGACCTGGCAGCGCGCACCGCACTCCAGGTGCACGGCGCCATCGGCTATACGGAGGAACATGACCTGGGCCTCTGGTTCACCAAGGTGCGGGCCCTTATCGGCGCCTGGGGCACACCCCGGCACCACCGTTCCCGTCTGGCTTCCCTGCTTCTGACCACCGGCAACTGAGGACATCATGGACTTTTCCCTGACTGACGAGCAGAACGAACTCGTAAAGACCCTCCGTGCCCTGCTCGCCCGCCACGCTACCCCGGCGGCCGGGCGCACGGCCGCCGCAGAAGGCTATGACAGCAAGCTGTGGCAGGTCCTGGCCGAAGAAGTCGGCGTCGCGTCGCTGGCCATCCCCGAGGAATACGGGGGCGCCGGCTTCACCTGGTTCGAAACCGGACTGGTGCTGGAGGCGCTTGGCTACCACCTGGCACCCAGCCCGCTGCTTTCCTCTGCCGTCCTGGCCGCCGCAGCCGTTCTGCATGCCGGCGACGAGGCGGACCGCGAGCGCCTGCTTCCCGGCATCGCCGAAGGCAGCACCCTCGCCACCCTGGCGTGGGCTGATGGCTTGGGCAAATGGAACACAGCAGGATCCGGGATCGCGGCGACCGGTCCGGACGGACAGTGGACGCTTAGCGGCACGGCCGCGCTGGTGCTGGACGGCGGTACCGCGGACACCATCCTTGCTGTCGCAGCCACACCGGAAGGCATCGGCATCTTCGAAGTGCTGGATCCCGCCGGAGTGGACCGCACCGAAGTGCCGGCGGTTGATCCCACCCTGCGTTTTGCCACTCTGGCGTTCCGGGATGTCCCGGCGCGGCCGCTGGCACTGGACGCATCCGCTGCCCTGGAAAAGGTCCGCGACATTGCCCTGATGGCAGTGAGCTGCCTGCAGGTGGGAACCGCCCAGCGCGGACTGGACATGACCGTGGAGTACGCCGGGCAGCGGGTGCAGTTCGGCCGCCCGATCGGGTCATTCCAGGCCCTGAAGCACCGCATGGCGGACATGCTGCTGAAAGTTGAAACCTCGCGCACCACGGCCTGGGCGGCCGCCTGGTCCGCAGGGACCGATGCACCGGACCTGCCAGAACGAGCCGCAGCAGCCAAGGCATGGTGCTCAGAGGCACTCGATTACGTGGCCTCCGAAACCGTCCAGCTGCACGGCGGTATTGCCATCACCTGGGAACATGACGCCCAGCTGGTGTTCAAGCGGGCCCACGCCACCAGCCAGCTCTTCGGCCCGGCACGTGAGCACCGCCGCCGTCTGGGCCGTTCGCTGGGTTTCGTTCCGGCCTAGCCCGGATACACGGTCCACCTCATGTGTCTGGCCCGGGGCCCCGTCCCGGGCCAGACACCGTTCCCGGCAGGCCATCACGCCGTGGCGCCGCCGTCGACAATGAAATCCTGCCCGGTGCAGTAGCTGGCCGCATCGCTGGCCAGGAAGGCCACCATGGCTGATATTTCCTCCGGTTGTCCGGCCCGCGGAATTGGATTCCCGGCAATAAAACCGGTGCCGGCGCGCGTCTGCTCACTGATCATCGGCGTATCGACGGCACCGGGGCAGATGGTGTTGACCCGGATCCCGTATTCCGCGAGCTCCCGTGCCGCGGAACGGCCGGCTCCGCGGAGACCCCATTTGGAGGACGAGTAGGCCACCCGCTCCGGATAGCCGGAGACGCCTGCCGTGGAGGAAATGTTGATGATCGCTCCGCCCGTGCCGCGCATCGCTGTCAGGACAGCCTGCATCCCAAGGATGGGGCCAATGAGGTTAATGTCGATGACCCTCCGAAGCGTCTCGTCACCGGTATCCTCCAGCCGTGCCACGGGCGCCCAGCCTGCGTTGTTCACCAGGACGTCCAGCGCTCCGAACTCCTTCAACGCCGTCGAGACAACCAGCGCCCAGTCCGCCGCGGAGGTGACGTCGTGCCCAAGCCCCACGGCCTCATCGCCCAGGGAGTCGGCGAGGACGGCTGCACCTGCGGCGTCAATGTCTGTTAGGACAAGCCGGGCACCAAGCCGGTGCAGCAGTGCAGCGTGGGCGCGGCCCTGCCCGCCGGCGGCACCGGTGAGCAGCACTACCTTGCCGGCGAGGTCGACGAGCGGGGCCGCGGCACTCATTCGCCGACAGCAGTCCAGCCGCCGTCCACGGCCAGGCACTGGCCGGTAACGAAGGCTGCGTCCAGCAGCAGGAAGAGGATGGCATCCGCGATTTCCTCCGGAGCCGCGAACCGGCCCATCGGCGTCCTCTTTTCCACGGCGGCGGTATCGTACTGGCCGCTGTCGATGACGGCCTGGACCATGGGCGTCAGTGTATTGCCGGGGGCTACGGCGTTGACCCGGATGCCCAGGGACGCCCACTCCACGGCGAGGTTCTGGGTCAGCTGGCGCACAGCGGCTTTGGCCACCCCGTAGTCCGCCTGCTTCTCCCAGCCGCCGAAGGCCGTGGCAGAGGAAACCGTAACGATCGACGCCGGCCTTCCCTCCAGCCGCCGGACAACTTCGCGGCTGACGGCGAGCGCACCCAGTACGTGGATCTGGAACACCTTGGCCGCGTGCTCGAGGTCGGCTTCCAGAGCGGGCACGAACATGCCCCGGTTTCCATGGCAGAGGACCAGTCCTGTCACCACACCGCGAGCTGCTTCGGCCTCCGCCACGGCGGCCCGGACAGCGCCTTCATTCGAGGCATCCACCTCAATGAAGCCGACGTCGGGCCGCAGAAGCTCCGGTGCGGGCGGCTGCAGGTCGAAGATCGTCACCTGCTGCCCGCGGACATGGAGCGCCTCAACAACGGCGGCCCCGATGCCGCTGGCTCCCCCGGTAACGATTACGTGATTACGGCTCAAATTACGACTCCTTTGTCTTGTCCCGTCCAGCGCCCGTCCGCTCCGGAAACCCGGGATTCGAGCCATGCTAGCCTAACGCCCTAACAAGCGCTAGGTTTAGAACAGACCCGGGAACAGAGCAAAGGAGCACCGGATGCCCAACAAGAGGATTGGACTCACAGACGCCATCGCGTCCATCGAGTCGGGAATGACCATTGGTATTGGAGGATGGGGGTCCCGGCGCAAGCCGATGGCCGCCGTCCGCGAACTGCTGCGCAGCGACGTCACCGACCTCACCGTCGTCGCCTTCGGAGGCCCCGACGTCGGACTGCTGGTGGCCGCCGGAAAAGTGAAGAAGCTGGTCTACGGCTTCGTCTCGCTGGACAGCATCCCGCTGGATCCGCTGTTCACTGCCGCCCGGGAGCGCGGAGAACTGGAGATCAGCGAGTACGACGAAGGCATGTTCGTCACCGGGCTCCGCGCCGCAGCCGCCCGCCTGTCCTTCCTGCCTACCATTGCCGGCCTGGGCTCAGACGTCCTGGCAGCGAACCCGCACCTGAAGACCGTCGCCTCGCCGTACTCCGAGGATGAATACGTGGCCGTTCCGGCCATCCCGCTCGATGTGGCGCTGATCCACGCCAACCGTGCAGACAGCGGCGGCAACGCCCAGTTCCTGGGCCCGGACCCGTACTTTGATGACCTCTTCGCCATGGCTGCCAAGCGCACCTTCGTGAGCACTGAGCGGATCGTTGAAACCCGGGACCTGCTGAACCAGGGCTCGTTCCACACCCTGATGCTCAGCCGCATGTACGTCACCGGCGTCATCGAAACCCCGGGCGGCGCACACTTCACTACGTGCGAGCCGGATTACGGACGGGACGAACCCTTCCAGAAGCACTACGCCGCCTCCGCCAAGGACCCCGAAACCTGGCGGGCCTTCACCACTGAATTCCTCGACGGCGATGAGGACGGCTACCTCAAGGCCGTGGACCGCTTCCACGCAGCACAGGAGGCCAAATAATGGCAACGGACATTACCCGCGCAGAGGTCTGCGTAGCGGCCTGCTCGGACACGTACCGGGAATCGGGTGAAATCCTCGCCCACGCGGTAGGTACCATCCCCACCATCGGAGCGCGGCTGGCCAAGCTCACGCACTCCCCTGACCTGATTCTCAGCGACGGCGAAGCCTTCCTGATGAGCGAGCCTCCGCCCCTGGGCAAGACGGCGTCAGGCGGCGGAGTGATCGAAGGCTGGGCTCCGTTCCGGCGCATCTTCGACATCGCGGCCTCGGGCCGGCGCCAGAGCATGATGGGTGCCAGCCAGATTGACCGGTTCGGCAACCAGAACATTTCGCTGATCGGCGACTGGAACAAGCCCAGCCGGCAGCTGATCGGCGTCCGCGGGGCACCAGGCAACACCGCGAACCACCGCGTGGACTACTGGGTCTCCCGCCACAGCACCCGACTGTTCGTGGAGTCCGTGGACATGGTGTCCGGCGTCGGCAATGACCGTGCGCGGGCAGCCGGACCGTCGCTGCGCCACCACCACCTGGGTGTCATTGTCACGAACCTGGCCGTACTGGGCTACGGCGACGACGGCGCAGTCAAGGTACTCTCCATCCACCCGGGCGTGGACCCCCAGACCGTAGCCGAGAACACCGGCTTCGCCCTGGACACCGCAGGCGCACCGGAAACCCGGCTCCCCACGGACGAGGAACTCCGCCTCATCCGCGAGGTCCTGGACCCGCGCGGGGCCAGGACCCGCGAAGTCCAGGATTGACCGGTCAGTCCTGCAGGAGTCCGGAGTGAATCAGTTCGAGGAAATGGCGGCCGGCACTTTCAGCCGAGTGCCGGCCGCCGGGGCGGAACCAGCGAACCGTCGACCATACGGCGTCGCGAATAAAGCGGTAGGTCATGGCCGAGTCCAGGTCCGCCCGGAAGACGCCCTCCCGCTGCCCCTCCTGGATCACGCTCTGCCAGATGCCTTCAATCTTCGCGCCTTCCTGGGCCACGAATTCGAAGCCGGGAAGCTTGGCCAGGAACGCGGCCTCGTTCTGGTAGATCCCCACCGCGTGGGGCTGCTGTTCGATCGTCAGGAACGCGGTGCGGACCAGCTCGTCGAACATGTGCAGCGGACCGCCGCCCTTGGCTGCGATCTCTTCCGACCGCTCCCGCAGGCCAACCATAAAGGTACGCAGGACCTCGTCAAGGATCTTCTCCTTGGAGGAAAAGTGGTGGTAGAGGCTCCCGGACAGGATTCCCGCCTCGTCGGCAATGTCCCGGACCGTCGTCGCGGAATACCCCCGGGATGCGATCAGGCCGGCCGCGATGGCCAGCAGCTGTTCACGGCGCTCAGAGCCCTGCTCACTGGGGGCACGGTCCGTTTTCTTGCTCGCAGCCATCAATTCTCCTCTGGTTTGTTCACCCAAGCGTATGCTCAATTATTCCGTACTTGCTCCGGCCGCAGGTTTAGCCGCGCCATCGCGCCGGCCTGCTCCGCCCCGGCATGCCCTGAAAGGACCTACCACTGATGCAATCGCCCCAGACCCTTCCCCAGCTGCTCAGCCAGATGGCGAAGCTCGGCGGGCATCCCGCTGTAGTTACCGCAGGCACGGCAGTCTCTTACCGTGAACTCTGCGAGCGCGTGTCCGAAGTGGCCCGGTCCTACCTGGCCCAGGGTGTCCGCGCGGGCGACAGGGTTGCCCTGTGGTCTCCGAACCGGCTGGAGTTCATCCTGGCCATGCTCGGGGCACAGTCCATCGGCGCCGCCGTCGTGCCTTTGAATACGCGCTTCACCGGACATGAGGCCGCCGTGATCCTGCAGCGTTCGGGGGCGTCCGTCCTGGTAGTTGCGGGCGGCTTCCTGGGCCGGAATCCCCTGCAGTCGCTGCGCACTGCTGCCGCCGATGCCGAGCCCACCGATTCGCCGGTGCCCGGGCTGCCCGCGCTGCGGCTGCTGGTGGACCTGGACAGTACAGCCGACGACGGCGGCGTGATGGCCTGGCCGTCGCTGCTCGCTTCCGGGCGGGATGTCAGCGAAGCCGCCTTCGCCTCCGCTGCTGCCGCAGTTTCCCCGGATGACGTCTGCGACATCATTTACACCTCGGGAACCACCGGGCTGCCAAAGGGCGTGATGAGCGCCCACCGGCAGACGCTCGGCGCCGCCCTGGCCTGGGCTTCAGGTGCCGGGCTGCTCGCCGAAGACCGCTACGCGATCGTCAACCCCTTCTTCCACGGCTTTGGCTACAAAGCCGGAATGATCGCGTCACTGGTGGCCGGTGCCACCATTTACCCCGTTGAAACCTTCGACGCCACCGGGCTGCTGGGCCTGATTCAGTCCGAACGCATTACGGTGCTTCCCGGGGTTCCCACGGTCTTCACCTCATTGCTCAACCATCCCGGCCTGGCGGACTACGACACTTCCTCGCTGCGCTTCGCGATTGCCGGCGCGGCCACCGCCCCCGAAACCCTCTTCCGGGACATGGTGGACGTCCTCGGCTTCCAGCGGGTGGCCCAGGCCTACGGGCTGACCGAGTGTGTGGTGGCAACCATGTCCCGGCCGGGAGAAGACCTGGAACACGCGAAACAAACCACCGGACCAGCCGTGGACGGGGTGGAGATCCGGGTAGTGGATGCATCCGGCCAGGACGTGCCGGTGGGTGAGGACGGGGAAGTTCTGCTGCGCGGCGAGAACGTGATGCTGGGTTATTTCGAGGATCCGGAAGCCACCGCCAACGCGATCGATCCGGACGGCTGGTTCCACACCGGGGACATGGGCCGGCTGGACGAGCACGGCTGCCTGAAGATCACAGACCGACTCAAGGACATGTACATTGTGGGCGGATTCAACGTGTACCCGGCGGAAATCGAAAACGTGCTTCGCCAGCACCCGGCGGTGAACGAGTCCGCGGTGATCGGCATCCCGGACGAGAGGATGGGGTCAGTGGGGCGGGCCTACGTTGCCTTGCTGCACGATGCCGATCCCATTCCTTCCGCCGAGGATCTGCAGGAGTTCTGCAAGGCCCGGCTGGCGAACTACAAACTTCCGCGGGAGTTCGTCATCGTGGAGGATTTCCCGCGCAACGGGACCGGGAAGGTACTGAAGAACGAGCTGCGCACGGTGGGTGCGCTGGCCCGCTGACAGCCCGCCAGCGCATAAAGGAGGCCGGGCCGGAAAGCTTTCCGCTCTCCGGCCCGGCCTTTCTCTCCTGCCTGTTCCCGGCCCGCGCTGCGCCGGTTCGCCTGCGAGCCGCTAGCTCAGGCGCTCCAGCACCATGGCCATGCCCTGGCCGCCGGCCACGCACATGGTCTCCACGGCGAACTGCTCGTCCCGCTCCTGCAGGGCGTGGATCGCCGTCGTCGTCATCCGGGCACCGGTCATGCCGAAGGGGTGGCCCAGCGCGATCGCTCCGCCGTTCACGTTGACCTTCTCCGGGTCGATGCCAATGTCATCGATGGAGGGAAGCACCTGCGCTGCGAAGGCTTCGTTGAGCTCCATGATGTCCATGTCGGAGATGGACATGCGGGCGTTGGCCAGTGCGTTCTTTACCGCGTTGACGGGGCCCAGGCCCATCAGCTCGGGAGTCATAGCCGAGACACCAGTGGAGACGATGCGTGCCAGCGGGGTGAGTCCCAGCTCGGCGGCACGCCGGTCGCTCATGACTACCAGTGCGGCAGCGCCGTCATTCAGCGGGCAGCAGTTCGCTGCTGTGACGGTTCCGTGCTCGCGGAAAACCGGCTGCAGCGACGCAAGTTTTTCCAGTTTTACGCCGGCGCGCGGGCCGTCATCGGTGGAGACGACGGTGCCGTCGGGCAGCATGACCGGGGTGATGTCCGTCTTCCAGAAACCCCGTGCGGCTGCTTCCTCCGCCCGGTTCTGGCTCCGCACTGCCCACTCGTCCTGGGCGGCGCGGGAAACACCGCGCAGCTGGGCGACGTTCTCCGCGGTGTCTCCCATGGAGATGTAGATGTCCGGCAGGGCGCCGGTTTCGCGCGGATCACTCCAGCGTGCGTCCGGATTGGCTGCAAGCTTGAGGGTCCGCTCCATGGCGTCAAAGTAGGCGGGGTTCTTGGTGTCCGGCATGCCGTCTGCCTTGCCGAGGCCAAAGCGGGAGACAGCCTCCACGCCGGCGGAAATGAACACGTCGCCCTCTCCCGCGCGGATCGCATGCATGGCCATCCTTGTGGTCTGCAGGGAAGACGAGCAGTAGCGGTGCACTGTTACTCCAGGAACAGAGTCCAGGCCCAGCTGCATCGCCACGATGCGGCCCAGGTTGTAGCCCTGCTCGCCGGCTGGCTGGCCGCAGCCCATCATCAGGTCATCGACGGTTCCGGCATCCAGTTCCGGAACGGCCTCAAGGGCTGCACGGACCATCTGCGCAGCGAGGTCGTCAGCGCGCATTTCCCGCAGCGAACCCTTCTGCGCGCGGCCGATGGGTGAACGGACTGCGGAAACGATTACAGCCTCAGGCATCAGAGAGCTCCTTTGATTCTGTTGGGTTTGAGAAAGTCTGCGTTGGGGGTGTGCGCCAGGAACGCGGGCCATTCCCCGCCGCCGTCGACGTCGAGGACAGCCCCGGTGATGTGGCTGGCCAGTCCGGAGGCGAGCAGAACGCAGGCCGAACCGATCTCGGCCGGAACGGCCAGCTGGCCACGCGGGATGGTCGCTGCCACCCGGGCGTAACTCTCCTCATCGCCGTAGTGGTCGGCGGCCGCTTCGGTGGCAACCAGCCCGCAGCTGACCGCGTTGACGCGGATATGTGGTGCCCATTCAACGGCGAGGCTGCCGGTCAGGGACTCCAGTGCCGCCTTTGCCGCACCGTAAACAGCTGTTCCGGGGCTGGGGCGCCGGGCGCTGATGGAGGTGACATTGATGATGGATCCGCCGTCTTCCTGGGCCATCATCACGGGGTGGACTGCCCTGGCAACGTGCGCAGCAGAGAGGAAGTTCAGTTCCGTGACCGCGCGCTGGTAGCGCGCCGAGCCGGCCTCAAACGGCCCGAACGGGGACCCGCCGGCATTGTTCACGGCGACGTCGATCCGGCCGCGGCGTTCGACGACCCCGGCAACCCATCCGCGCACCTGCTCATCGTCGCGTACGTCCAGCTCCGTGAACCCCACGGAGGGCGGGAGAACTCCCGTGCCCGGCTGCGTCCGGCCGCAGGTCTCCACGGCTGCACCGGCGGCCAGGAAGGATTCAACGACGCCGGCGCCCACACCGCGGGCACCCCCGGTGATAAGCACCACCCGTCCTGTGAGGTCAATAGTGATCGGCATCGGCTTCCTGTTCCCCGGTTCAACTGATTTGAATAGCCACGCTACCAAACAAACGCTAGGTTTGTCGCGTGTGGTCTTAGGTTGCGTCCATGCGCGTTCTTTAAGCCCGGAAGGAGCCGGAAACCCTTGAGGTTCCGGCTCCTTCCGTGAGCCCGCGGCACGGTTCGGCGTAGGGTCAGGAGCTCACCACTGTGCCGCCGTCGGGCGTCCTTGTCCCGAAGTAGGCCCGCTTGAGCTCCTCGAGATCCATCTCTCCGGCAGGTCCGGCAAGGACGTTGCGGCCCATGTCCACGACTACGACGTCGTCAGCGATCGCCAGGGATGCCTCGACCGCCTGCTCAACCAGGATGATCCCGATGCCCGTTTCCTTTAGCTCGGCCACCCGCTGCATGACTTCCTTCACCACCACCGGGGCCAGTCCGCCTGATGGTTCATCCAGCAGCAGCAGCCTGGGCCTGGCCATCAGCGCCGATCCGATGGCCAGCATCTGCTGCTGGCCGCCGGACATGCTTCCGGCCGGGAGGGACCGCTTCGCCTTGAGGATCGGGAACAGCCCGTAGATCCGGTCTATGTCCTCGTGCAGGGCAGAGCGGCGAACGTTTCGGACCCTGCCGCCCAGGAGCAGATTCTCCTCGACGGTCTGGGCGTGCAGGACGCGTTTGCCCTCCTGCACGTAGGACATTCCCATCCGGACACGTTCGGCAACCGTGGCTTTGTCGATTTGTTCACCGTCAAATTCGATCCGCCCGCCCGTGAGTTTGTTCAAGCCGGATATGGCTCGGAGCGTAGTGGTTTTGCCCGCCCCGTTCCTGCCCAGCAGCACGGTCAGGCGCCCGGGACTCACTTCGAAGGAAACGTCCCAGACCACGCGCAGGTCTCCGTAGCCGGCTGCCAGCCCGTCCACCTTGAGCAGGGGTTTCGCTGCACTCATCGCTGCACCTCGGGTTCCATTGTGGATTCGTCATCCGCTTCGACGCCCAGGTATTCATTGAGCACCCGCGGGTTCGATTCGATTTCAGCGGGAGTGCCGCTTGCCATAACCTCTCCGTGCGCCAGGGCAACGATCCGGTCGGCGAGCGCCAGGACAAGCTGGAAGTTGTGCTCCACGAGCACAACTGTTCCTCCCGAGGCCGTGACCCGGCGGACCACGGCGGAGAGCAGCTCCACCTCGTGTTCATCCAGCCCGGAAGCAACTTCATCGAGCAGGAGAACTCCCGGCCGGGAGATGAGGCAGCGTGCCACCTCGAGCATCCGCCGCATTCCCAGGGGCAAGGAGGTGGCCTCTGTGTCGCGGTAGTCGCTCAGCCCCACCATTTCCAGGACGCGGCCGGCTTCAATTTCGTCTTCCCTGCGGACCTTCCGGAAACTGGGCAGCTGCAGGACGGCAGCGGGAATCGATGCCCGGTTTGAGGTGTAGCGTCCGGCCACCACGGCCTCGTAGACCGAAATGCCTTCCGGAATGTTCGGAGTCTGGAAGGTGCGGGCCACACCGGCCCGGGAAACAGTGTCCGGTCCGGCGGATTCGAGCCGGCGCTCATCAAGTGAGATGGAGCCGGAGTCGGTCTTGTAGAACCCGCTGATCATGTTCAGCAGCGTGGTTTTGCCCGATCCGTTGGGGCCGATCACGGCCGTAACCCTGCCGGGTTCGGCTACCAGGGACACTCCGTCCAGGGCCCTGTTTCCGCCAAAGGTCTTGGAGACTGCGTCCACAACGAGGCGTTTGCCTGCAAATGCCATCTCCCCGGTTCCTGCCGGAACCTCCCTGGAAGGCAGCGGATAACCGGCCTTTGCTGCCCGGGCGTCCAGGCGGGAAACCAGCGAGCGCAGGAGCCCGGCGATTCCCCCGTTAAGGAAAACGCCGCCGATGATGAGGAAGATTCCGGTGAAGACCAGTGAATACTGCTGGAATTCACGCGAACTGTTCGTGGCGAACTGAAGGATCGCCGCACCGATAAGTGCGCCGTAGACGCTGGCTGAGCCGCCGAGGATCGAGGCAGCGAGCACCGTGGTGGCGAAGGTGAAGGCGAAGGCTTCCGGCGACACGTAAAGGTCCACGTTGGCGAAGAGGCTGCCGGCCAGACCAGCCGGCACGGCCCCAAGCGCGTAGGCCAGCAGTTTCATCCTGAAGACCGAGATGCCCAGCGATGCGGCGAGCACGGGGCTTCGCTTGAGCACTCTGAAGGCCACTCCGTGCCGCGAGACGATGATGTTGCGTACGACGGCGAACCACAGGATCGCCACGACCGCGACCACAACGAAGAGGGTATCGTCGCTGACTCGCTGTCCGAACAGCGTCGGAGACGAGATGCCGCTGAGTCCGTTGCGCCCGCCCGTGAAGTCCTTGAAGATCGCGATGACATCAGGCAGAAGCAAAACCAGGAAGAACGAGGTCATGGCCAGCGACCAGCCCCCCAGCCGCAGGCCCGGAATACCCGTGAGCAGGCCAACCACCAGGGCTGCCAGCGCGCCGGCGCCGAGCTGTACGAGGATTTCGGTCTGGCCGGACTTGGCGATAAGCCCAGCGGTGTAGGCGCCGGCTGCATACATCGCCGCCTGTCCCAGGGCCAGTTCGCCGGCGTAGCCGAGGCTGAGGTTCAGGCCGCTGACCACCAGCGCAAGGATGAGCGTGAGCTGCACCTGCCGCTGCATCGAATAGGGGATGCCAAGGAAGGGAAGCAGCACAATGAGTACCCCCAGCAGCAGGGGGAAGACCCAGGCAGGCAGTGTGCGTAGTCGGATCCACAGAGCCATGGTCAGACCGTCCTCTCTTTGGCTCGGACAAACAGGCCGGACGGCCGCAGCAGCAGAATGGTGATCAGGAGCGCGAATACCGCCAGAAGGGCGTATTCGCCACCCAGGTAACGGGCGGCCAGGGCTTCAGTGAGCCCCACAATGATTCCCCCAACGGCAGCACCCGGCATGGAGCCGAAGCCGCCGATCGCCAGGACCACAAATCCCTTCAGCGCCAGCGCCGCACCAAGCGTGGCAACGGCAAACGTCTTCGGACCCACAAAGACTCCCAGGAGTCCGGCAAGGGCTCCGGCGAACACGAAGGTCATCAGCGCCAATCGGCGTACGTTGACGCCGCGCAGCTGGGCAGCCTCGTTGTCCTCGGACATACCTCGCAGCGCGAGGCCGGTCAGGGACATGCGCCCGTAGACGGCGAACCCTCCCACCAGTACGGCCACGACGGCCACCAATGCGATTTCCACGGGATAGACGCGGCCGCCAAAGAAGTCGATGGCGTTATCGCCGGCTAGGAAGGGGACCTTGAGCGGCTCGCCTCCCCAGAGCAGCTGAGCCGTCCCATCCAGCAGGACCGCTGCGCCGAGTGTGGTGACGAGGATGTTGTGATGGTCGCGCACCGGCCGGATAGCCAGGACAAACTCCAGGTACGCGATGCCTGCCACGACGATCATGCCGATAAGCCCGGCGATAACCGGATGCAGCCCGAATACGACGGCGCCGGTGTAGACGATGAAGGCACCGAACATCATGAGCTGGGCCTGGGCGAAGTTGAAGGTCTTGGATGAAATGAAAACGATGTTGTAGCCGATGGCCACCAGCGCATATACCGCGCCGAGGGACAGTCCGCCGAGCAGTACGGTCACTGGCCTGGGGCCTTTCGAGAGGTGCAGGCGAAGTCCCGCGCGGTGGATGGAGGGTCAAAAAGCATGGACTGGGGGCTCATGGTTCTTCCTCTGCCGAAAACGTCCCTGGAAACGGGACTTGGACTAGCTACGGGTACAGCGGGTTCCCCGGGCGGGGGTGACCCGCCCGGGAAGGAAAAATCAGTCCTCGAGGTGGAACTGGCCATCCTTGATTGCCGTCGGGGGAATGAAACGAAATTCGGTTCCCGGGAACACGGCCGCATGCCGGGTGTCGCTGAAGACGTATTCGGTGAGCATCGCGGTGGGCACATTGCGCGTCACTTCGGGGTCTTCGATGGCGGCGGCAATAGCGTCCACATCATCGGTGCCGCCGGCTGACTCGACCGCGGCCTTGAGCAGGATGACGGCGTCGTAGTTAGTGGCCAGGATAAGCGTGGCCTTGATTTCCCCGATGGAGAGCATCGCTTCCACGGAGCGGTTGGTCTCCTCGGCCGCCGGATCATGAACGGTGCTGTGGAAGACCTGCATTACGAGGTTCTTTACCTGGTCGGTTCCCAGAACGCCCGACGGCGGAGGGGTGTTTACCAGCGCAGTGGCGGCTACCGACGTATTGCCCACGATCGGAATGTCCCAGCCGATCTTCTCAAGACCCTGCAGGATGTAGCCCAGAGGCGCTCCATAGGCGTCAAGCACCAGGGCATCCGGCTTCTTGGCGCGCAGCGCTTCCAGCTGGGGAGTCATGTCCAGTGAAGCGACGTCATACTCTTCGTTGCCTAGGATCTTGACCCCTGCATCTTCCAGACTCTCTGTGGCGGCTGCCCCAAAGGTCTCGCCATAAGAGCTGCTGCCGTGCAGCACTGCCGCAGATCCGAATCCCTGCTCTTCGAAGTACGTGCTCACGCCGCCCGCCACGTCCAGCGGCCCGACGGCGATGTCGAAGTTGTAGGGGAACTGTCCCGGATCGAAGGACGTCTGTGTTGGCCCAATGTTGAAGGAAATGATCCCCGCCCGGGAAATGATCGGCAGCGTAGCCTCAGCAACCGTGGACGGACCGGAATTGAGCACGGCGTCCGGGGGTGTATCTGAGTTGATGGCCTCGCGCACCAGCGTTACCGCGACCGTCGGGTCAGCCTGGTCATCTACGATCTTGATCTCCACGTCGCGGCCGAGGATCCCGCCCTCTTCGTTAATGACGTCGACCGCGGCCTCCGCAGAGAGCACCGATGTTGAGGCATTAATCCCCAGCACTCCCTCGGCACTGAGTGCTCCAAGCACAAGGATGCGGTACGGATCATCCTCGCTTCCGCCGGCATCCGCAGCGCTGGAACAGCCCGAGAGCATCAATGCAGCTGCCGCCGCACCTGCTGCAATTTTCATTCCGCGCCAGGCGCCGAAGTTCCTCTGATTCATGACGTTTCTTCTCCTTTGAAGACCATGCCAACCGGGACAAAACTGGTCGTTGATCCTTCACAACCAAGCGCCCGTTAGGTTAGGACGCTAACACAACGGTTTTGCCTTATCAATCGCTTGTTTGGTAGACGAACGCCTTGTAATGTGCGGCGAATGACACTCACTCGTTCCGCTCATCTGCATGCCCGGCCCGAGCAGCTCTTCGCTTCCCGCCAAGGGGCCGCGCTGGTTATCGGGGGGTCGGGCGGCATTGGTGCTGCAATCTGCCGGAATTTCGCTGCACAGGGATCCAGGCTCGCACTCACCTACCACCGCAGCCGGCCTGAGGGCCTTCTGGCCGAAATGGACGGTACGGCAACTGCACACGCGCTCAATGTGACGGATTCTGACGCCGTCGCAAGCCTGATCGAGACACTGCTGGAGACCCACGGCGCCATCCACACCCTGGTTCATGCAGCAGGACCGCACGTCCCGATGATTCATCTCTCCCGTGTCACACCGGCGCAGTTCGCCCAACAGGTTTACGAGGACCTGACCGGGTTCTTTACGGTGGTCTCCCATGTGCTGCCCGCCCTCCGGGCTTCGGGTGGATCCATAGTGGCGGTCACCACTGCGGCGACTACGCGCTACCCGGTCCGCGACGGCCTGTCAGCTGCCCCCAAGGGCGGTGTGGAATCCCTCGCCATGGCCCTGGCTGCCGAGGAAGGACGATTCGGCGTCAGAGTCAACTGCGTAGGGCCGGGAATGCTGACCGACGGCATGTCCGCCCGGCTGGTTGCGTCGAAGGACCTCGACGAACGAGCACTCGAGGTGGCCAGGGCCAATATCCCGCTTCGCAGATTCGGTTCCGCGTCGGACGTGGCTGAGGCCGTTGCATTCCTGGCATCAGACCGCGCCGGGTTCATTTCAGGCCAGAAGCTCGACATTGACGGCGGCTACGGCGTCTAGGCCTACTGCGTCACCGTCCATCCGCCGTCCACCGGCAGGAAAACGCCGTTGATGTAGGACGCAAGCGGTGAAAGCAGGAACAGGACGGCATTCGCAATGTCATCCGGGCTGGCCATCCGCCGGAGCGGGATCCGCTCCAGGACCGCCTGCCCGCGGGCGCTCTCGGCAAAACCCTGCAGCCGGGGCGTGTCCGTCATTCCGGGAGCGACGCCGTTGGAGCGGAACTCTGCAGCCCGGTGCGCTGCGAGATGCCGGACATAGCCCATGAGCCCGGCCTTGGACGCCGAGTACCAGTCCACCTCGGTACCCACCAGGTTTCCGGCAACGGAGGATGTGACCACCATGGCTGCCCCTTTAGGAAGCCCACTGCCGGCCCACGCCTCCGTCAGCGTGCGCACACTGCCTACGCTGATGCGCAGTGCCTCCTCGAACCCCAGCGGCGCCCCGGCAGACGGGCCGGCATTGTTGTGCAGGTAACGCACCGGCCCCAGCTCTGCGATAGCTGACTCGATCCCCTGCGCGACGACGTCGGGCGCGGAAACATCACCGAGCACTGTGTGCACTTCGCCCCCCGAAACACGGATCTGCCTGGCGGTTTCATCAAGCCCTGCCTCATTCAGGTCCCACGCGCTGACCTGCAGGCCCTGCGCGGATGCCAGGAGTGCCGCAGAACGGCCGATGCCGCTGCCTGCACCGGTGATCAGAATTACTTCCCCCGGACGGAACCCGAAATTTGGTTCTGACATGAACCCCTCGCTTCTATCACCAAGCAAATGTTTGTGTACGGTGTCAGCATAGCGCGGTGCCTTTCGGTGCCGGTTCCGACACCGGAAAACTACGACGACGAGGTATCCGCCAATGGCTTCTTCCGCACCTTTGGGACACTCAGGCGAGCAGCAGCCACCGGTCCACCAGCACACGCAGCGGCTGTCCTATGCGGATACAGACCCGGCCGGCATCCTTTATTACGCGGCTTGGTTCCCGCGGATGGAGGCGCTGCAGACTGAATGGCTGTTCCTGAACGGACTCCGGCAAGACACCCTGCTGGAACGGTTCGGCTGGTGGACGGTCTCCCGGGCAACACACTGTGACTATCTCGCCGCCGCAAGACTGTTTGAGGAGATCACCATCGAGCTCCGCATTGGGGAGATCGGCACGTCCTCAGTCCGGTTCGACTTTGAAATGTGGCGCCGGGAAGATGACGTCCAGGTTGCCAGGGCATCCAACTGGCTCGTCACCGTATCCCCGGACCAACGCCCCATCCGTATACCCGAGCCACTGCGCCAATGCCTTGAAAGCAGGGACGGCGTCTCCGGGACGGGCAGCTAGGAAGAAGCTAAACCACCCCGCCGCCGGAACGCACCGCGCGGAAATCGACTGGTTTGCGGGCCAAAAAACCTTCCCGGGCCAGGGCATACTCCGCACTCGCGAGCAGATCGGCCTGAACCGCCAGCTCGCGCTGGACAGCCCCCGCAAGAGCTTGGCGGTCGGCTGCGCGCAGGAGTTCCTTCGTCTGGACCGCGGCCTCTCTGGGTGCCGAACATATCCGGTCCAGCAGTTCAACAACCCTGGCATCCAGATCATCATCCGGCACAACTTCGCCGACCAGCCCCCATTCCGCAGCGAGCGCAGCGGGAATCCGCTCCCCGGCAAAAGCCATTCGGGCTGCACGGGCACGCCCGGCTCCGGCGACGACCGAATGGGTGGCACCGCCGTCGGGCACCAGGCCAAGGGGCAGGAAGGGCAGAAGGAAGAACGCCGATTCGGCGGCCAGCACCAGATCACAGGCCAGGGCAATGGATGCGCCGACACCGGCCGCGGGGCCGTTGACGGCCGCGAGCACCGGCGGCGGAACTGCTGCTATGAGCTCCACCAGCTCGCCTGCAGCGTCGACGGTCTGAGCGGTCACCTCTGTACCCAGGTCCGCACCCGTGCAGAAGGCCCTGCCCACACCCGTGATCACCACGGCACTGGATTCCCGGGCCGCCTCGAGCTCTCTTGCCAGCATACGGATGCAGGCGGTCGAAAGCGCGTTCAGCCGCTGGGGGCCGTCGATGCGCAGGTATGTAACCTCCTCACGGACCTCCACACTGATGCCAGTCTCCGCTCGTTCCACTGCCAAGCCCTCATTTCCCATCTTGATTCTGCTGTTTATGCACCGTACCAAACTATTGCTTGGTACGGTGGGGTGCATGATGGATGAACAAACGCCTGTCGATGCACCCGCACTCTTCACTCCGCTGACCGTCCGAGGCATTACCCTCAGGGACCGCGCCGGGGTATCCCCCATGTGCATGTACAGCGCAGCTGACGGCTTCGCCAACGACTTTCATCTGGCTCACCTTGGGCGCTTCGCCCTGGGTGGCGCCGGGCTGGTGCTCGTGGAGGCGACCGCCGTAGAGCCCCGAGGCCGCATCAGCCACCACGACCTCGGGCTCTGGGACGACTCCCAGACCGCCGGGCTGGCCAGGATCGCCGAATTCCTGACGGCTCATGGCGCTGTTCCCGCTGTCCAGCTGGCACACGCAGGCCGCAGGGCATCAGTGCGGGAGCCCTGGCACGCAGGAGCTCCTCTGGATGACTCTGATGCTGCGGACGGGCTGGGGCCCTGGCCCGTCGTCGGGCCTTCCCCGATTCCTGCGGGCTCGGGCTGGCAGGAACCCAAGGAACTGGACGCCGCAGAAATCCGCGAGTCCGTCCAGGCCTGGGCTGCCGCTGCCAAACGGGCTGTTCAGGCCGGATTCAGCCTGATCGAGCTGCACGGGGCACACGGCTACCTGCTGCATTCCTTCCTCTCACCGGTCTCGAACCAGCGCACTGACGAGTACGGCGGAGACGCCGAGAAGCGCATGCGGTACCCGCTGGAAGTGATCCGCGCCGTGCGTGCCGCCATTCCCGACGACGTGATCCTGTCCTACCGCGTGTCAGCGGTCGACGGCGTGGTTGAGGGCGGAACACCGTTCGACGCCGTCGTTGAGTTTGCCCGCCGGGCCGGGGACGCCGGTGTCGACATCATCGACACCTCCTCCGGCGGCATCAGTGCAGACCGGTCGGTGGACACCCGGGTGCGCCGCGGCTTCGCCTTCCACGCCGACTTTGCCCGTGAGCTGCGGCAGCGGACCGGCATGCTGGTGGCCTGCGTGGGATTCGTCGTCGATCCGGAGCAGGCAACGCGGCTGATCGAGGAAGGCTCCGCGGACATCGTGCTGCTCGGCCGGGAGATGCTGGACAACCCCAATTGGGTACAGCATGCCCGGCGGCAACTCGGTGCGGATGAAGCACAGCACTGGGACCAGCGGTTTGGCAGTGCGCTGACGCCGCGCCTGCACACCCTGGAACGGCTCGACGCCGCCGGGGAAACTCCGCTCTCACGTTTCGAACAGTCCCCGGTCAGGTAGGGAAGATTTGATGGAGACCGGTTTGCGGGCGGGAACGCCCCGCCACCCGGTGCCGGGGGTTGGGCACCCCGG